>JBFJNB010000001.1:0-29502 GCA_041633655.1 Lysobacterales bacterium
GCTCGACTCGGGTGGCAACACGATCCCACTCGGGCAGACGACGACGCTGGCGAACACGACCGTCACCTACATCCCGCCTGCGGGCGTCACCGTGACGACCTCGTTCTCGTACCAGCTGTTCAGCCAGGTGACGGGGTTGTCGAGCGCGGTGGCCGAGGTCAATGTCGCGGTCGTGGCGCTGATCGACCTCTGTGCTCAAGTCGGTCGTACCGGGACCTTCCCGAACTGTGTGGAGGGGCAGTAATAGCTAGGCATAATCCAGCCGAGATCGGCTGACTCGAAAGCCCCGCGCGGGAAACTGCGCGGGGTTTTTTTTGGCGTCGGCCCGGTATCATCGCGCGATGGAGCATCAGTTCTGGCTCGACAAGTGGCGCGCCAATCAGCTCGGTTTTCACCGCGACAGCGTCCATCCGTTCCTGACCGAGCACTGGTCGGCGCTGGGCCTGGCGCCGGGTTCCCGTGCGCTGGTGCCTTTGTGCGGCAAGGCGCTCGACCTGCACTGGCTGGCCGAGGCCGGCCACCGGGTGCTCGGGATCGAGCTGAGCGAACTCGCGGTCGCGGCGTTTTTCGCCGAAGCCGGCCTCCGGCCAACCATCGACCAGGCCGGCCCGTTCCGGCGCTATCGGGCCGGTCCGATCGAGATCCTGGCCGGCGATTTTTTCGATTTGACGGTTGCGCTGGCCGGCGAGGTCGCGGCGATCTTCGACCGCGCCGCGCTGGTTGCGCTGCCCGAGCCTCAGCGGCGCGCTTACGTGGCGAAAATCCGTTCCCTGACCGCGCCCGGGACCGCGGTCCTGCTCGTGACCCTCGAATATCCCGGCGGCGCAATCAATCCACCCCCTTTCAGCCTCGACGCGGCCAGCGTGACCGGGCTGTACCGGGATTGGACCTCGATCGAATGGCTCGGCGAGCGCGCGGATCAGGTCAAGGGAGTCGCGTGCCGCGAGCACGCCTACCGGCTGCGCGCCGGTTGACCCTCGCGCCGCGCCGCCCCTTCCCCGAAAAAAATGGCGAATCCACCGGTTCGCCGCGCCAGATTTTTCACCCCGCCCGAAAATAACGGCGTCCGTCTCGACCAGACGGCCGTTGATCCTCCGAAAAACAACGACTTAGTTTGTTGGCACGTGGATTGCAGCAGCGCCCGGGGTACCCAGCCCAAAAGGGAAGCCGATGGCATTCGAAGAACCAGTGGTGGCCCCGGCGCATTCGCAACCGGCAACAGACGCCCCGGTGCCGATGCCCAAGGCGCGCCTGATGGTGGTCGAGGACGAGGCGCTGGTGGCGCGCGACATTCAGGGGCGCCTGCGGGCGATGGGGTATCAGGTGGTGATGGTGTGCACCGGGCCGGACGAGGCGGTCGTCGCGGCACAGGAGCTGGAACCGGATCTGATCCTGATGGACATCAACCTGAACGCCAAACGCGACGGCGTCGAGGCGGCCGCCGAGATCCGTCGGCGCAAGGACATCCCGATCATCTTCTGCACCGCGTACTCCAACGACGAGGTGCTGCAGCGGGCCAAGATCACCGCGCCCTACGGCTACACCCTGAAGCCGTTCGACAACCGGGAACTGGAAATCAACATCGAGATTGCGCTGTTCAAGCACCGGATCGAGTTGAAGCGCCGGCGTGACGCGGCGCGCCTGGCCGCGGCGATGAACAGCATCGAAGACGCGGTCATCGCCTGTGATCCCAACGGTGAGGTGTTCCTGTTCAATCCGCAGGCTCAGGCGATCCTCCGGATTTCCGAAGCCTACGCCGTGGGCAGCCGGATCGACGACCTGCTGCACCTGAGAGACCCCGACGGCGGCCGCGAGCGAATCCGGATCATCGACGGCGTGATCGGCGAGGGCCGCGAGTACCACAACGCCCGCCAGCGCCTGATCAACGCGCGCGGCGAAGAAGTCCCGGTGGAGGTCAGCGCCACCCATATCGATTCCGACGACGGCAGCCTGGCCGGCGTCGTGATCGCGTTTCGCGACATCGCCCAGCAGCTCGCCTATGAGGAGCAGATCGCCCGCAACGCGTTCGTCGAGCCGCTCACCGGCCTGCCCAACCGACGGGTGTTCATGGATCGGCTGACGATGGCCCTGCGCGTGGCCAACCTGAGGCCGGACAGCCAGTGCGCGGTGCTGTTCATCGATCTGGATCGGTTCCGGCTGATCAACGACGGCCTCGGTCACGAAAACGGCGATGAGGTATTGAAGCGCACGGCCGGGCGGATCCAGCGCGCGATCCGTGACGTCGACACGCTGACCCGGCTGTCGGCCGACACCTTCGTCTGTCTGCTCGATCCGATCGAAAGTGCCCAGCAGGCGCTCGACATCGCCTCTCTGATCCAGGCCGCGGTGGCGCGCGACATCAAGGTGCGGGAGCGCGAGATCAAGCTGACCGCGACGGTGGGCATCGCGCTCAGCAACGCGATGCGCTATCAGGACCCGGCCGAGATGCTGCGCGACGCCGACACGGTAATGCACCAGGCCAAGCAGCGGGGTCCGGGCTCGCAGCTCGTGTTCGACAGCGGCATGCACGAGACCGCGGTCAAGTTCCTGGAATGGGAAAGCGGCCTGCAGCGGGCGGTCGAGCGGGGGGAACTAGCGGTCTACTACCAGCCGATCGTCGAGTCCGGGACCAATCGCATCGTGGCGCTGGAAGCGCTGTTGCGCTGGCACAGCGACCGGCTGGGGACGATCGCGCCGGAGGAGTTCATTCCGGTGGCCGAGAGCAACGGCCTGATCGTCCCGATCGGCGAATTCGTCACCGCCGAGGTCTGCCGCCAGATGAAGGCCTGGCGGGAAGCCGAACTGCCCGAAATCGAGGTCGCGATCAACCTGTCCGCGGGCCAGTTCATCGATGCCAACCTGATGCGCCGTATCAGCCGCGTGCTGAGCGAGCACGAGCTGAGGCCCAGCCGGCTGCATTTCGAGATTACCGAGAGCGCGGCGATGGCAGACGTCGAAACCAGCGTCAAGATCCTGCGCGAGTTCAAGGCGCTGGGCGTGCGCATCGCGCTGGACGATTTTGGAACCGGCTACTCCTCGCTGACCTATCTCAAGCAGTTGCCGATCCACATGCTGAAGATCGACCGCTCCTTCGTCACCGACATCGTGGGCGATGCCGACGACCAGACCATCGCCAAGGCGATCATCGCGATGGGACACGAATTACGCCTGAAGGTGCTGGCCGAGGGGGTCGAGAGCGCGGAGCAGGCCGCCCTGCTCGAGGACTTCGGCTGTGACCTGCTGCAGGGTTTTCATTTCGGACACCCGGTGCCAGCCGAGGCGATCACGCCGATGCTGCGCTCGCAGGAGTCCAGCCGCGCGCGCGCCCACGGTCTGCGCATCGCGTCATGACGAGCGTGAGCGCAACGATGCGACTGGCCGATCTGGTGGACATCGACCCGTATCTGCACATGCCGCTGAACCTGCAGGTCAAGACCGCGCTGGCCCGCCTGCTCGACCGCGGCGAATTGAACGGTCAGCTGCCTTCGCCGGGGCAACTGGCGCGCGAGCTGCGCGTGTTCTCGGGTTCCATTCGGCGGGCCTACGACGAACTGGTCGCCGACGGCCGGCTCTGCACCGAGGGGTTCGACTACCGGGTCGCCGCCGCGGAATCGCCGCGCGGCGCATCGGAGCTGGAGACGGAATTGCGGTAGGCGGTGGGCCGATCAGCGCTTTGCCGAGGCGGGCGACCCCACGGGAGCCCAAATCCGGCGTTCCATCGTCAACCGGGCAGAGCACCGAGCGCTCGCAAAAAAACCGGGCACTCTCGCTTTTACCCACCGCCTGCCGCATCCAATCGCGGCTGAAAAAACTGGCGCCTCGTTGCCGCCATTTTTTTCGATCGGGCCGAAAATTTTGCCGTCGACCCGGCAAAAAGGACCGGAAACGCGCCCGGCAGAGCGATTTTCGTGTTGGCACGGTTGTTGCTGCTTCTAACGGGAAGCGAGAGGGAGTGCATCGAGATCAGACGCACGAAAGGGGTATGAACCGTTTTCAGACCAACGTTGAACCCCCGGCTCGCCGCGCGGCGCGGTGGCTGCTGGTCGTGGCAGCCGCGCTGCTGATAGGCCCGTCGCCCGTGGATCGGGTGAGCGTGCCGGTCGCGGGCGCAGCGCAGGCCCGCGGCGCGATCCTCCAGGGTGCCGACGTCGAGCGGCTGGTGGCGATTGCGACCGAGCACGGCTGGGAGGTCACCCACCGCCTCGAGCTGATCGACGCGATTGCGGTTCGCGCCGCGCCGCGGCAGGTGCGCGCGGTCACCGGCGCGCCGGAGGTCATCCGGGTATGGCCCAACCGCACGCTGCGCGTCGCCGGTGCCGCCGCCAAGACCATGCACGAGTACATGAAGACCGAGCCGTTTCCGACTTTCTTCGGCAACGCGGTCTATCTGGGGTTGCGCAATTCGGGTCAGGCCGGAATCGAGATCGATACGATCGAGCTGACCTGGCCGAGCGCGAACGGCGCATTGGTCGCGGTCCTCCGCGACGACCGCGAAGAGGTAGGCGCGGCCGACCTGGTCGCGACCCTGTCGCCGGACGGTCAGTCCTACGCGCTCGACCTGGCGACCGCGCCGTATCCCCGGTTGCGCCAGAGAATCAACGGCGGCGGTGACGCCGTACTGGGATTCCGGTTCGAGCACGAGCCGGTCACCGGGATGGACGCCTACCGTCTCGCGTTCCGATTCGCCGACGGCAGCGCGCTGACCTTCACCCGCGGCGAGGGCGTGCTGCTGCAAGGGCGCCGCCGGGACACGTTCTTCCCGACCGTGGTGCGCGCCGACCAACTGCATCGCGAGGCCGTGACCGGCGCCGGCGTGAACATCGCATTCATCGATACCGGCATCTACGAGGTCGACGGCCTGGCCCAGGACACGACCGGGGAGTCGCGCATCCTGGCCGGTTACAACGCGATCACCGGCACCCTGGTCGAGCTGGACGATTCCGGGACCTACGTTTCCGATCTTCTGTTCGGCACCGGGTTCGAGTCCGACCTGGACGGGCCGGAAACCGTGTCCGACCTGGATTCGGTCCAGGACGGTTATGGCCACGGCTCCCACGTGACCTCGGCCGCGGTTCTGTCCGAGGCGAGCAAGGACTTCACCACCGGTGCGTTCAGCGGCAGCTACAGCGGGATCGCGCCCGACGCCGGGGTCGTCAGCGTCAAGGCGCTCAGCGACAGCGGTCAAGGCAGCTACGCCGACGTAATCCGCGGGATCGGCTTCGTCGTGACCAACATGGACCGCTACGCGATTCGCGTGCTGAACCTGTCGATCAGCGCGCCGGTGCACTCGCACTATTGGGACGACCCGCTCAATCAGGCGGTGATGCGGGCTTGGGCGGCCGGGATCGTCGTGGTCGCCTCGGCGGGCAACACCGGCCCGGATCCGATGACCATCGGCGTGCCGGGCAACGTCCCCTACGTGATCACCGTCGGCGCGATGAGCGACAACTTCTCGCCCACCGACGTCAGCGACGATTTCCTGAACGATTTCTCCGCCACCGGCCCGACCTACGAGGGTTTCGTCAAGCCCGAGGTCACCGCGCCTGGCGGGCATATCCAGGGCCTGATGCCGAAGCGCTCGCACCTGGCCACGACCTACCCGCAGTTTCACGACGCCAACGTCTGGTTCATGATGTCCGGCACCTCGCAGGCCGCGGCGATCGTCAGCGGCGTCGCGGCGCTGGTGCTGCAGCAGCACCCCGGCCTCACCCCCGATCAGGTGAAATGCCGGCTGATGAGCAGCGCCCGGCCGGCGGTGGACGGCGACGATGGGCTGGCGCTGAGCATCTTCCAGCAAGGCGCCGGCCTGGTCGACGCATACGCCGCGGTCAACTCCGATGCCGACGGCTGCGCCAACCAGGGGCTGGACGTGCACGCCGATCTGGCGGGCGCCGCCCATTATGGTGGGCGCGCCAACCGGGACGCGGACGGGAACTACTACATCATGGGGCTGGACGGCTACTTGTGGGCCGATGGGTATTTGTGGGCCGACGGGTATCTGTGGGCCGACGGGTATCTGTGGGCCGACGGGTATCTGTGGGCCGATGGTTATCTGTGGGCCGACGGTTACCTGTGGGCCGACGGCTATGTTTGGAATGACGGTGCGGTGCAGCCCGACGGCTACTTGTGGGCCGACGCGGCGATCGGGGTCAACACCTGGGTACCGAACCAATAAACGAGTGGGCAATGAGAACGCGAACTGAAACCAGCACACTCTCCCTTTTTGCTGCGGCGCTCGGGGTCCTGATCGCGGCCGGGGTTACCCGGACCGTGCCCGCGCCGTCGGTCGATGTCGGACCGGCGGAGCGCTACATCGTGCGCGGCGCAGACCTGGAGCAGGCGCGCGCCGCGGTGCGGGGGGTCCAGGGCGAGATCATTCGAGAGCTCGGGATCATCGACGCGGTCGGCGCGCGGCTGACCCCGCGCCAGAAATCGGCGCTCGAGGCGCTGGATTCGGTGCGCGGCGTCTACCCCGACCGCGCGGTCGAGCTCAACGCCAAACCGGGCGGCGGCAACGGTAATTCCTGCGACGAGCAGGTCATGCTCGATCGGTTCGAGTCCGACGCCTACAACAACAACGATGGCACCGCCTCCTTCCAGGGGAACTGGTACGAATGGATCGGCGACGGCGGGGCGCGCAATGGCGCGATCCACGTCAACGGCGGCATGCTGCACTTCGCCGGCCCGGCCCCGGACGGCCGGTTCGCGCTGGAGCGCTATTTTCGGATCGATTCTCTGGCCTATGTGAACCTGACCTTCGATGTTGAGGCCAGCGCCGCCACCGGGGCCGACGACGTGCTGATGCTGTACTCGGTCGACGAGATGGGGGGCGCCGACGAACTGCTGAGCATTCGCGCCGACGAGGTCAAGAACCTGACGCATCTGTCGGTGGACCTGACGATCGAGTACTGGAACATCTGGGCGGTCGGATTCGAGGTCGTGTCCGGGCTGCAGACGAGCGACCAGCGGTTTTCGATCGACAATTTCAAGATGGCCATCAGCATCGAGCATCCCGGTGACCAGGACAACGAGCTGATCGGCGCCGAACGCGTCCGCGAGCAGCTCGGGCTGGACGGGCGCCAAATCGGAATCGCCTTCGTCGACACCGGCTACACCCATTTCATGGGGGACAACGACGAGGTCGGCGGCAACGGCGGCGTCACGACTTATTCGGTCCTCGCCGGCTCACCCGCCGACGCCCACGGCCACGGCACCCACGTGATCAGCGCCGCGACCCATAACATGAGAGGCCCGAGCCTGTGTTCGAAGGCGCCGAAGCTCGGCGTGGCACCCGCCGCCGACGTCGTCTCGGTGCGCGCGTTCGATGCCCAGGGGCAGGGCACCTATCTGGACGTGATCGCGGCGATCGACTGGGTGGTCCAGATCAAGGACCTGCACAACATTCGGGTCCTCAATCTCTCGTTCGGCGCCACCCCTCAATCCAACTACTGGAACGATCCGGTCAACCTGGCGGCGATGGCCGCGTGGCAGGCCGGCATCGTGGTCGTGACCTCGGCCGGCAACTCCGGTCCCGATCCGATGAGCATCACGGTACCCGGCAACGTGCCCTATCTGATCACCGTGGGCGCACTGACCGACGATTACACCGGCTCGATCGCCGGCGACGACCGGGTCGCGAGCTTCTCCGCCGCCGGCCCGACCCATGAGGCATTCGTCAAGCCCGACCTGATCGCCCCCGGCGGCCACATCCTGGGGACGATGCCCTACGGCAGCACGCTGCGGATGCTGTATCCGGAATACGTCGATCCCGACGACGACCACTACTTCACGATGTCCGGCACCTCCCAGGCCGCGGCCGTGGTCAGCGGTGCGATTGCGCTGATGCTGGATGACGATCCCGGCCTGAGCCCGGACGACGTCAAGTGCCGGCTGCTGAGCAGCGCGATGCAGGCCACGCTCGGCGACGGCACGCCGGCCTACAGCCCGTTCCGTCAGGGCGCCGGCCTGATCAACGTGGACCGAGCGATTGCGAGCACCGAGACCGGCTGCGCCAATCAGGGGCTCAATATCGCGCTCGACCTCGCCGGACTGGAGCACTACGTGGGTCCGGTCCGGGCCGACGCTCAGGATCAGTTCTACCTGGTCCGGGCCGACGGCACCATCCTGAGCGATGATTCATTCTGGAACGAAACCTCGGTCTGGAACGAAACCTCGGTCTGGAACGAAACCTCGGTCTGGAACGAGACCTCGGTGTGGAACGAGACTTCGGTCTGGAACGAGACCTCGGTCTGGAACGAGACCTCGATTTGGAACGAAACCTCGATTTGGAACGAGAGCAACTTCCTGAACAACGGATTGACCGCGTCGATGTCCGTTTCGGTCTGGATCGAACCGGAATAAGCCCGGTGCCGACGCCCTGACCCGAAAAATCTGGCGCCGGAGCCGGCGCCAGATTTTCCTATCCGCGCCGTTTTTTTCGGCCGTCTCGCGGCCGTAAGTTCTTTTCTGCGCAGAAACAAAGAGATACCAAAAGTTGGCATAGGGCTTGCTGCAATCTGACTGCAAAGCAAGGTGTTTTGGGGCGCGTCAATGTCATCGATAAAAAGAACCCACCAGCGAGTTCTCGCCGCCGCGGCCGCGGTTGCGGCGGTCGGCCTCGTCGTGTTGGGTTCGGCGGTGATGCCGGTGGCGCACGAAGCCGGTGACCGCTCGTCGACCGCTCGCTACATCGTCGCCGGCGCCTCGAGCACCGCGGTGAGCGACATTCTCACCGCCCGCGGGGTAGAGATTCTGGCCAGGCTCGAAATCATCGACGCCGTCGGCGCCGAGTTGACCGCGACCCAGGTCGAAGCGCTGACCCGGGTCCCGGGCCTGCGGCTGCACCGAGATCGTGCGCTCAAGGTCCAGTCCGCGGGTGGTACGTCCTGCGGCGAGACCGTGATGCTCGATCGCTTCGAGAGCGACCGGTTCGACAACAACGATGGCAACGTGCCCTGGGACGGGCCGTGGAAGGACACCGACGAGACAGACGGTGCCAACCACGGCTTCTCGCGGGTCGAGGGCGGCAAGGTCCGGCTGTGGGGCAGCAACGAGGACGACGAGGACACCGGCGTGATTCGCAAGGCGGTGCTGCAGGCCGGACAGTACGCCTACCTGTCGTTGGATCTGGAGACCAACGGCGTGATGCCGAGGCGCGCCGAATTCGAGCTGGAGATCATCGTCGACGGGATCGATTACAAGCTCGAATTGATGGACCTCGAACCCGACATGAAATTCACGCGCAGCTACAACCTGGCCGCCTTTGCCGGCAAGAAGATCCGGGTCGAGCTCGAGCTGGAAGACGCCGGCGACGAGGTCAGGAATGGTCAGCGGCCGCTGCTCAGCATCGACAACGTCAAGATCGTCCAGTCGCCGGACAATCCGGGAGCCTACGCGGCCGACCTGGTCGAGGCCACGGTGCTGCACGATGCTGGAATCGACGGCTCCGGCGTGACCATCGCCTTCGTCGACTCCGGCGTCGACCCCAACAGCGAATCGATGTTCAAAGGCAACGGCCAGTCTCGTCTTAAGGGCCACTACTCGGTCAACGGCAGCGGCTCGAACGACGGCCACGGCCACGGTTCGCACCTGGTCAGCGTGGCCACCCAGGCGTCGGCCGCTCCCAGCTCCTGCGTCACAGACGGTGGGAGAAAGCTGGGTATCGCCCCGGGCGCGGATGTGGTCGCGGTGCGAGCGTTCGACAACCACGGCCACGGAACCTATCTCGGCGTGATCCAGGCGCTCGACCTGGTGCTGTCGATGAAAGACCTCCACGACATCCGCATCGTCAATCTGTCCTTCGGCGCGACCCCGGAGTCCACTTACTGGGACGACCCGGTCAACCAGGCGGTGATGAAACTGTGGGCCGAAGGCCTGGTGGTCGTGACCTCGGCTGGCAACGAGGGGCCGGACCCGATGTCCATTACCGTGCCCGGCAACGTGCCCTACGTGATCACCGTCGGCGCGATGACCAACAACTACACCACCAGCGACTCCAGCGATGACCGGGTCGCCACATTCTCCGGCGCCGGCCCGACCGCGGAGGGCTTCGTCAAGCCGGATCTGGTCGCTCCCGGCGGCCACCTGGCCGGCATCATCGGCGCCGGCAACACGCTGGCCTATGACCTTGCCGCTTACGCGGACCAGAACGACGGTGACTATTTCCTTGCCTCCGGCACCTCGCAGGCCGCGGCCGTGGTCAGCGCGGCGGCTGCCTTGCTGCTGCAGTACGACCCGAGCCTGACCAACGATGAGGTCAAGTGTCGCCTGATGGAGGGCGGCAAGCTGGCCACGCTGGCGAACGGCGATCTGGCCTACAGCCCGTTTCGTCAGGGCGCCGGCCTGCTGAACCTGTACGCGGCCGTCAACGCGCAGCCCAATGGCTGTCCAAACGACGGGTTGGACGTTCACGCCGATCTGTATCAGGGGATTCATTTCACCGGACCGGTCCGGGCGGACGCCCAGGGCCACTTCGAGATCGTTCAGGCCGACGGCAGCCTCTGGAGCCAGGGCTCGTTCTGGAACGAGGGTTCATTCTGGAACGAGAACACGGTTTGGAACCAGGGTTCGCTCTGGAGCGAAACGTCGTTTTGGAACGAGACCTCGATCTGGAACGAAACCTCGATCTGGAACGAGACCTCGATCTGGAACGAAACGTCAATCTGGAACGAGACCTCGATCTGGAACGAGACCTCGATCTGGAACGAGGGGGGGCTGGGGAACACGGCTTTGGTGCCGATGGTGCTGGCCGTGGCCAGGGATCAGCAGTAGCACTGCGGCCGCGCGGCTCAGCCCGGCCGACGCTCGCGAATCCACTTGCGGAACGTCGGTTCCGATACCCCCATCAGGGCGGCGCCGCGGGCGCGGCTCAATCCCAGCTCGACCACCGCCGAACCGAGTTGATCGCGAATGAAATTGAGCACGTTGTCGATGGCATCGACCTCGTTGGAAAGCAGCCGCTTCAACGCGCGAGAGATTCGGCCGCTCGGGTCGAGTTCCGCGGAACGGTCCTCGGATTCCTCGGCCCGGGCGAGCTTGCGGCGAAACGTGGACTCCGGAATGCCCAGCAGCGCAGCGGCCCGGTTGGCGACCGCGCCGGCGTGCTGGAACGCCAGTCTGATGCACAGGTCTTCCAACCAGCCGCCGACGTTGTCCCGATGCTCGTGAACGCAGGCGTGCACCAGCCGGTCGACCCGGGCGCGCAGCGCCGCAACCGGATCGTCTGGGACCTCATCGGTCGATATCGGCTCCGGCTCCCGCAGCGGGAGTTCCGCCGAGCCGGAAGCGCTCGGCGCCGGCGCAGCCGGCGGCAACTCGTCCGCGACCGCTTCCTCGTCGGCTTCGCCTTCGACCAGACCGAGATGCCGGGGCTCGATCAGCGCTCCCTTGCAGAGGATCGCGGCGCGCAGGATGGTATTGCGCAGCTCGCGCACGTTGCCGGGCCAGTGATGGGCGCGCAGTGCGCTCTCGGCGGCCGGGCTCAGCTCGGTCAGCCGGGTCTGGTATTCGCCCGCGAACTGGCGCAGGAAGTAGCGCGCGATCAAGATCACGTCGCCGTCGCGCTCGCGCAGCGGCGGACATTCGAGCTTGAACACATTCAGGCGGTAAAACAGGTCGCTGCGGAAACGCCCCGCGTGGACCTCGGCGGCCAGATCCCGGTTGGTCGCCACGATCAGCCGGGTATCGATGCGGCGGGTCTTGGTGGCTCCCACCGGAGTGTAGCTGCCCTCCTGCACGAACCGCAGCAACTTGGTTTGCAGTTCCATCGGCAGCTCGCCGATCTCGTCCAGAAAAAGGGTGCCGTTGTCGGCTTGTTCCACCTTGCCCGCCGAATCGCGCGCGGCGCCGGTGAACGCGCCCTTGCGGTGCCCGAACAGTTCGCTCTCCATCAGCTGCGGCACGATGGTGCTGCAATCGACGATCACCAGCGTCTGTTCGCGACGCGAGCTGACCGCGTGGATGGTCTGAGCCAGCAGCTCCTTGCCGGTGCCGGACTCCCCGACGATCAGTACCGAAGCCTCGGTCGGTGCCACCAGCCGCAGCTCGTCCATCAACTGGGCCATCGCGCTGGATTCGTAGATCAGTTCGTTTTGGTTGACGGTCTGCTTGAAATCGCGAAGTTCAGTATCGATCTGCTGGCGACGATCGGCCAGCACCAGCGCGCGGTCCAGCGCCATGGCCAGGTATTCGGACAGCGTTTCGAGAAACTCGACCTGATCGCTGGCGAAGGCCGGCTGGCCGGGGCCGCGACGCAGCAGCAGCAAACCCAGCGGGCGGTCGCCGACGATCAACGGCAGGGCGTAGTAAGGGCTATCGCCCTCGCCGTCGAACGAAAACACCCGCCGCTCGCCGGTCGACACCGCCTCCAGCATCGATCGCTCCATGCGGGCCGAAAGTTCCAGGGTCGCGGCGTCCTGGTGCACGTTGCCGCCGCGCGAGGCGGCCGCGAGTTCCAGCCGGCCGGCGGGCGTGCGCACGAAAAGCGCGGTCAGGGTCAGATCGAACGCCGGCTGCAGCCGGGTGACGATCTGGGTCGCCAGCGCGCCCACGTCGTGGGTGTGCGAGACCACCCGCACGGTGTGCCACAGCAGCATCAGATCGCGGTAGTCGTCGCTGGAGTGGGCGGTGAACTTGCCGCTCTTGCGGTCGAGATCCCCGGCGAACTGGTGATTGGCCAGCGGGTTCCAGGTCACGATCCGGCCGCCGCCCGATTCGCGCGCCGCATTCAGCGCCCAACTGGCGCGCCGGAACAGCTCGACCGGCAGGTCCGGCGCCTCCCGGTCGGCCGGCGGCTCGGCCTCGGCGACGCCGATGCTGAAGCTGAGCTCGGCCCGGCCACCGAGAAAGCGGTACTCGGTCAATTGGCGGTGGATCTTGTCCGCCATCAGGCGCGCCTCGGCCAGGCCGGTATTGGGCAGGCTGGCGGCGAACACCGCGCCGCCGTAGCGGGTCGCCAGATCGACCAGACGCAAGGCCTGATTGATCAGCTCGCCGGTCTCCTGCAGCACCACGTTGCCCGCGTTCTGTCCGTGGCGCGCGTTGATCGCTTCCAGGTTGTCGGGGTTGATCAACAGCAGGCTGAACGGCTTGGTGCGGACCAGCTCCGGCGCGGCGAGCAGGGACTTGTCGCTGGCCAGCGCGGCCTTGGCCGCCGCCGACAGGCGGGCGAGCTGGCGCAACATCATCACCAGGCCCACGACCTCCCGCCCGTCCGGGCGAATCGGGCCGACGATCCCGTCGACGATTTCGAGCCGATCATCGAACCCGCTGATCTGCAGCGGAAACAACCGCGATACCGCGTGGGTCGTGATCACCCGCTCGACCATCGCCGCCACTCGCTGGGCGGCCTGCCGCGACACGGTCCGAATCACCGAGCTCCAGTTCCGACCGATGGCCGCTTCCTTGCTGCAATTGAACAGCTCGCACGCCTCGCGGTTGAGATTGATCACGGCGCCGTCCTTGCCGATGAACACGACCGCGTTGCCGATGCAGGCCAGCGCGGTATTGAGCAGGTGGCGGCTTTCGATCAGCTCGCGCTCGCGCCGGTGCTTGTCGAGCGCCATTTCGATCGCGATTTCCAGATCCGGGTTCTCGATCGGCTTCAGCAGGTAACCCTGCGGCTCGACCTGCTGGGCACGCTTCAGGGTCTCCACGTCGGAGTGGGCGGTGACGAAGACCACCGCGACCTGGTGGCGCAGCTTGATCTGGCGGATCGCCTCTATGCCGTCGATCTCACCGCGCATGCGAATGTCCGACAGGATCAAGTCCGGGCCGTGCGTGGCCACCTCGGGGATCGCGCTCGCGCCGTCATGGGCGATGCCGACGACCCGATATCCGAGTTTGGTCAGGCTGCGCTTGAGGCCCTCGGCCACCAGCGCTTCGTCCTCAATGATGTAAATCGCTGCTTTCATCGACCGTGCACTCATTCGGCCGCGCGCCTGCCGGATTTTGCCGGTGCTTGGACAACGGCATAAAATGGTACGCCTTCCACGGGCATGAAACGCGGCAAGCCAATGATCGACCGAATCCGGATTCTATCCTTTTCCGGCCCGCTCGTGCTCCTTTGGTGGATCGGGTCGGCGGTCGCACTGGAGCAGCGTCACAACATTCGCTTCGACCGCCTCGGTCTGGAGGAGGGCCTGTCGCAGGAGACCGTCTACGACATCCTGCAGGATCGCGACGGGATCCTCTGGCTGGCGACCCAGGAGGGACTGAACCGGTACGACGGTTATACGATCCGAACCTATCTCCACGAGCCCGATGAGCCCGGCACGCTGTCGCACGACTGGGTCTGGACCGTGCTCGAGGATCGCTCCGGGACCTTGTGGGTCGGCACCGACGGGGGCGGACTGAACCGGTTCGACCGGCGCACCGGTTCCTTCATCCACTATCGGCACGCGGAGCACGATCGGGCGACGCTTTCCAACGACGTGGTTCGGGTGGTGTTCGAAGACCGCGACGACGGCCTTTGGGTGGGCACCGACGGTGGCCTCAATCGGTTCGATCCCGAAACCGGCACGTTTCGCCGCTTCCGCCACGACCCGGCGGACCCGTTCAGCATCTCGGACGACCGCGTGCGCGCGGTGGTCCAGGACCGGCGCGGACTGCTGTGGGTTGCCACCGACGGTGGCGGTTTGAACCAGATGGATCTGGCTCGCGACAACTTCCATCAGTTTCGCCACGACCCGAACAACCCCGGCTCGCTGAGCAGCGATCGGGTGCGCAGCCTGTACGAAGCGCGCGACGGGATGTTGTGGATCGGCACCTACGACGGCGGCCTGAACCGCTACAACCCGCGCACCGGCACGTTCAAGCACTATCAGGGACAGGGAACCGGCCTGGAGAGCGACTTCGTGCGCGAGATGCTCCAGGATCACCGCGGGGTGCTGTGGGTCGCCACCGACAACGGGCTGCACGAGTACCGACCCGAGAGCGACACCTTCGTGCGTTATGGCAGCGACGTGGCCAATCCCAAGAGCCTGGCCGACAACCGCACCATTTCGCTGTTTCAGGATGCCGGCGAGGTGCTTTGGGTCGGCACCTACGCCGGACTCAACAAGTGGAACTATCAGACCATCGCGTTCCGCCTGTACCGGGGGGCTCAGGCGAACGGCCTGCGCAGCGACGCCATTCTGGCCTTTGCCGAGACCAACGGCGGCGACTGGTGGATCGGCACCTACGAGGGGCTGTACCGCTACCGCAGCGAGTCCGGGATGTTCGAGCTGCAACCGCTGGAGATCGCGCCCGGCCAGCCCGGCGACGAGCGCATCACGGCGCTGGCGACCGACCCCGGCGGTGAGCTTTGGATCGGAACCCGTGCCGGCGGCTTGTTTCGGTTGGACCCGCGGACCGGGCAAACCACTCATTATCCGGCGACCAGCGCCCCGGGCGGGCTCTCCGTGGGCGGCGTCACCGCGCTCAGCGTCGATCAGGAAGAGTCCCTGTGGGTGGCGACGTTCGGGGGCGGGCTGTACCGTCACGACCGCGCGCTGGATCGGTTCGAGGCCTACCGGCACGATCCCGAAGATCCCGCCTCGCTCCCGAGCAATCGGGTGGTCTCGATCCTGATCACCGACAACGGCGAGATCTGGGTGGGCACCTTCGGCGCCGGCGCCGCGCGCCGGTCGGCCGAGGCCGGCGGATTCCTGACCTTCACCAACGAGCCCGGCGACAAGACCAGTCTCTCCAACAATACCGTGTGGGCGATCCACGAGGACCTGCGCGGAAACCTGTGGTTCGGCACCCAGGGCGGTGGCCTCAACCTGCTGCCGGCGGATCAGCGCACCCTGGTCGATCCGGCTTTCCAGCGCTTTGGCCGCCGCCAGGGCCTGCGCAGCCAGGTCGTGTACGGCGTGTTGTCCGACGACCAGGGCAACATCTGGGCCAGCTCCAATCGTGGGCTCGTGCGCCTGGTGCCCTCGAGTGGGCGGGTCACCCACTACGATACGCATCACGGACTGCAGGCCTACGAATTCAATTCGGGGGCCTACCTGCGTACCCGCCGCGGGGAGATGCTGTTCGGCGGCTCCAAGGGCTTCAACGCCTTCTTTCCGTCCGAGGTGCGACTGCGCGAATACAAACCGCCGGTGGTCCTGACCAACGTGTTCAAGGTCAACGAACCACTGGTGCGTCCCGGCGGCTTGCAGCGGCTCGAGCACCTGGATCTGGCGGCCGAAGATTATCTGGTGACGTTCGAATTCTCGGGGCTGGATTACAGCTCTCCCGGCGACAACGCATACCGTTACAAGCTCGAGGGCTACGACACCGACTGGATCGAATCGGGATCGGTGCGACGCGCCTCGTACACCAACCTGCCCAGCGGCCAATACCGCTTCATGGTGCTCGCGGCCGGACCCGGGGGGGTGTGGAGCGATCCCAGCATCAACCTGGACGTCATCGTGCACCCGCCCTGGTACTTGAGTCCGGTCGCCTATCTCGCCTACGCCCTCGGGTTGATCGCGGCGCTGCTGGCCGGGTATGCGCTGCACCGCCGACGCCTCGCGCGCGAGGCCAGTTTGAGGGTCGAGCTCGAGCGCGAGATCTCCGATCGCACCCAGGAGCTGGTCGAGCGCGGGCTGGAACTCGAGGAGCGCAACCGCGAACTGCGCGCGCTGAACACGCGCCTGGAAGAGACTTCGATCACGGATCCGCTGACCGGGCTGAACAATCGACGCTTCGTTCGGGAGTTCATGCAGAAAACCGCCGGCTCACTGGATCGGCGACTGGAGAAACTGCCGCTGGCCACGGTTCAGAAGCATGGCCCGAGGCTGTTCTGCATCGTGCTGGACGTCGACGGGTTCAAGCCCCAGATCGAGCGCTTCGGTCCGGCCTTCGGGGATCGGGTGCTGGAGCGGATCGGGCGTGATCTGCGCGGCTTGTGTCGCGAGGCGGACCTGGTGGCCCGGTGGGGCGAGGACCAGTTCCTGCTGGTTGGCGAGACCGCCGACGTCGAGATCGTAATGGCCATCGCCGAGCGCCTGGTCAGCGTGATCTCCGAGATCGACCACCGCACCGCCGACAACGAGCTGGTGCGGATCACGATCACCGCGGGACTGACCCTTTATCCGTTTTCGATCGTGCAGCCGCACCTGTTCACCTGGGAGCAGGTGACCGCGATCTCCCAACAGGCGACCGTGCTGGGCAAGCAGAAGGGCGGGAATCGCTGCGTCGGGATCGGGGTCGGTTCACTGGGCCTGTCGCGCGGCGATTTCAAGAAAATCCTCAGCGACCCCGACGGGATGGAGCGGCGCGGCGCGATCAAGATTCATTTCATCGGTCCGGGCGCCAGGGCAACGGCGGTAGAGGACCCGGACGAAACCGAGGGTGGGCCGCATGCCGCGTAGCCTCGCGGCCTGGGCCCTCGCGGCACTGCTCGCGGCAGGCGCCGCGCCGGCCAAGGACAACCTGGTCTTTTCCCACCTGACGGTCGACCAGGGATTGTCGCAGGAGTTCATCACCGCGGTGGTCCAGGACCCTTACGGCTTCATCTGGGTCGGCACACAGGAGGGACTGAATCGCTTTGACGGCCGCCGGTTCGAGGTGTTCCTGAATGAACCCGGCAACCCCCAGTCGCTGCCCCATGACTGGGTGACCGATCTGCTGGTTGCCGCCGACGGACGGCTGTGGGTCGGGACCCGTGGCGGTGGCCTGAGCGTGTTCGATTACTCCCGTTCGAGGTTCGAGCCGTTCGGGGGGCTCGAGCAAGGCTTCGGCCAGCTCGCGATCCGCTGCCTGCACCAGGACCAGAACCGGATCATCTGGGCCGGCACCGACAACGACGGGATCGTGCAGATCGACCGGGACGGCACGGTAGCGCGGCTGCGGCACGACCCGCTGGATGCGACCAGCCTGTCGGACGATCGCGTGCGCGACGTCGTCAGCGACCCCCAGGGCCGGGTGTGGGTCGCGACCGAGGGGGGCGGCCTGAACCTGTGGGACGATCAGACCGGGAAGTTCGAGGCTTTTCGGCACTCGCCGCAGGTGGCCGATACGCTCAGTTCCGACCGCCTGCTGAGCCTGTTTGCCGCGCCCGACGGAACGATCTGGGTCGGCACCTACGACGCCGGGCTGTCGGTCGTCAATCCGTTTCGCCGGTCGGTGGTGCGCCTGGGTCACTCGCCGGAAGATTTCTTCAGCCTGTCGTCGAATCGGGTGCGGGTCGTCTATCAGGACGTCGACGGGCGGATCTGGGTTGGTACCGACAACGGCCTGGATCTGTGGGATCCGGACCGGCGCGGGTTCCACCGGTATCGATCCGAAAGTGGGGCACGCGGTTCGCTCTCGGACAACCGGATCACGACCCTGATGCAGGACCGGGGCGGGGTGCTCTGGGTGGGCACCTATGCCGGACTGAACAACTGGAACGCCCGGGTCGGATCGATTCAGCACTACCGGCGGGAAGCCGAGGCACCCAGCTCCCTGAGCAGCGACGTGATTACCTCGTTCGCCGAGGATCGCAACGGCCGGCTGTGGGTCGGCACCTGGGGCGGCGGTCTGAACCGGATCGATCTCGCGAGCGGGCAGATCGTTCATTACCGCGCGGGCGAGGGATCGCTGGCCGACGACCGGGTCATGTCCCTGCTGGCGGATCGCGGCGGCCGCTTGTGGGTGGGCACGCTGAGCAGCGGCCTGCATCGGTTCGATGCCGATCGGGAGGCTTTCACGCGCTATCGCCATGACCCCGAGGATCCGGCCAGCATCAGCGCCAACGCGATCACCAACATCTTCGAGGACAGCCGCGGCTGGATCTGGGTGGCCACCTTCGGCGGCGGCCTGAATCGGCTCCAACCGGACGGTGTCTTCACCCGCTACATGGCCGGGCCCGCCGACGAGGGCCGCCTCAGCAGCAACCGCGTGATCGATATCGCGGAGAACGACGACGGCAAATTGTGGCTCGCCACCGACGGTGGCGGGATCAACATCTTCGACCCGATTCAGGAGCGCTTCGAGCGGGTACTGCCCGACCCGGAACGCCCCGATTCGCTGGCCAGCGCCGCGGTGGTCTCGGTGCTGATCACCAAAACCGACATCTGGCTCGGCACCCGGGATTCCGGTCTCGATCGACTGGCGCAGGCCGACTATCGGGCCGGGCGCCTCAAGTTTCGGCACTACACCCGGCAGACCGGGCTGCCGAGCAATGCGATCCAGGGCGTCCTCGAGGACGACACCGGGATGATCTGGTTGTCCAGCAATAAAGGGATCACCGCGATCGCGCCCGAAAACGACCGAATTCGTAACTTTCGCGAGCCCCACGGTCTGCAGGGTGCCGAATTCAATAGCGGGGCCCATTACAAGGCCCAGGACGGGACGCTCTACTTCGGCGGCAACAACGGTTTCAACCGCTTCAATCCGCGCAACCTGTTCTGGTCCAGCAACGCCTACAAGCCGCCGGTGGTGTTGACCGGTTTGACGATTTTCGGCGAGGCAGTGACGTTCGACCGGCCGCTGGCGGAGGTCCGATCGATCGCGCTGAACTACTCCGACTACGTGGTCGGTTTCGAGTTCGCGGCGCTGGATTACACCAACCCCGAGGCCAACCGCTACCGCTACCGGCTGGAGGGTCTGGAGGACAACTGGAACGATTCCGGAAATATTTCTCGCGCCACCTACACCAACCTGGCACCCGGCAGGAACTACATGTTCCGGGTGCAGGCGGCCAACAGCGACGGGGTCTGGAGCGATCAGGAGCTCGCCATCGCAATCACCGTGCGTCCGCCGCCGTGGATGACCTGGTGGGCTTACCTGGTGTACGCGCTGTTGGCCCTGGGTGTCGCGCTGGTGGTGAGCGGCCTGCTCATCCGCCGCACCCGGGCACAGACCGAAAAGCGGGCCAACGAGCGCCTCCGCATGTACCTGCACTGTCTCGACGAGGCGGCCGACGCGGTCGCCATCCTGGAGCCCGACGGCGAGATTGCCTACCACAACCGCGCGCTGGCCGAGATGCTCGAGCACCAGGCCGGCGGCGCGCTGCGGCCGTCCCAGCTGTTCGCTTCGGAGGACTCCGCCCGCCAGGCGCTGGCCGAGGTGGCCGAGCACGGTCGCTGGCAGAAAACGATGCCGCGGCCCGGTGATCGCGTCGACGCCTATCTCGATTTGACCTTGACCCAGGTCGGGATGGATGGCGCGGGCAGCGCGATCATTGCGATCGCCCGCGACGCGACCGAGCGGAAACAGACCGAGGACGAGCTGAAGCGCTACCGCGACCGGCTGGAAATGCTGGTGCACAAGCGAACCCAGGAACTGGAGCAGGAGATCGGCGAGCACAAGCGCACCGAGAACCAGTTACGGATCTCATTGGACGAAAAGGAACTGCTGCTCAAGGAGGTGCACCACCGGGTCAAGAACAACATGCAGGTGGTGTCCAGCCTGCTTCACATCCAGACCGAGACCATCGAGGATCCGGCCGTCATCGCGATGCTCAACGAGAGCCAGAACCGGATCCGCTCGATGGCGCTGATCCACGAGAGCCTGTATCAGTCCGACAACCTGCTGCAGATCGACTTCGACGATTACCTGAGGCTTCTGACCGGCAAGCTCAACCGGATTTACGAAACCCCGGGCGTGAGCGTGGCGATCGAAATCGAGTCGCGAGACGTTCAGCTCGACATCGAGCGCGCGGTGCCGTGCGGGCTGATCGTCAACGAGCTGGTTTCCAACTCGCTCAAACACGCGTTCAAGGGGCGCGACGGCAGCGGTCGGATCGCGGTTCGGGCGGGGCGCCAGGAATCCCATTTCGTGCTCGAGGTCTGCGATGACGGGGTCGGGTTCCCGGAGGGCGTGGATTTCCGGGAGATGGCCTCGATGGGGATGGAGATCGTCTGCATCCTGGCCGGCCAGCTCAAGGGCACGATCGAACTGGAGCGCCAGCATGGCACCTGCTTCGTGATTCGCTTTCCGGTCGGCGACGAGGATCACTCCGAGGCCGCCTGAGCTCGGCCGGCGCGAATCAGCTCCTGGACCGCCGCGAGCGGACGGGGCCAGGGCCTGGCGGCCTGGACTTCCAGCGGCAGCCCGGCGACCGCGCTGCGCGCGGCGGCACGGTCCGGATAGATCCCATACAGCAGCGCGTAGTACCGCACCCGGTCGCGCTCGAATCCGAACACCGCCAGCTCGCCCTCGAGCCGATGATCGTGCACGAAGATTGCGATCCGCGGGCGCTCGCTCAGCGCCACCAGCTGCAGCGTGTAGCGCTCCGGTTCCTGCGCCAGCAGCCAGTCGGGACCGTTCAACGCGAACCCGGTTGAAGCCCGGCCCGGATCGGCCGCGCGAGACTCGCCGCTCCGCCCAGCGGTATCCGCCGCCGGTTCCGTCGCCGGCGGCGCCTGGGCCAAGATCTGCAGCGCGCGCGGGTGGCCGTTGGCCGCGGCACGCCGGTACCAGGCCAGCGCCTCGTCCTCGTCGCGGGCCACGCCGCGCCCGTGAAGGTACTGGGTGCCGAGGTTGAACTGGGCCGGAGCGAAGCCCTGCTCGGCGGCAAGGGTCCACCAGCGCGCGGCCTGCGCCTCGTCGTGGGGTACCCCGCGCCCGTGGTGGTACGCGTTGCCGAGATTGAACTGGGCCGCGGGCAGGCCCTGCTCGGCGGCGTGGGCGAACCAGAACGCGGCTTGGGCCTGGTCCTGGGGCACACCGTTGCCCTCCGAGTACAGGATCGCCAGCCCGAACTGGGCCCGCAAGTCGCCTCCGGTAGCCAGCGGAATCCAGATCCGGGCCGCGTCGGTGTAGCGGCCGGCGTCGTACGCGTCGCGCCCGGCGCGATAGCCCTCCTGCGCCACCGCCGCCGCCGCGATGGCCAACCACGCCGCCCCCGCCAGCGCGTGGCTGGCGAATCGGATGAGGCCCGCTGCGCGCAATGGGACCATCGGGTCTGGCCTGGCCTGGGTGGCCCATTATAGGAGAATCGGGCGCTGCGGAAATTACGGATACTTCGAAGCCGCACCCGGGGCTAGAGTGAAAGTCGGGCCGGTCGTTGGAGCCAGTCATGCATAGCTTTATCGGTGATTTGCGCCGCGAGCACGGGGAGATCATCACCCTGATGAAGATCCTGTCCGCGGAAGTGCACCGGATTGCCGGCGACGAGGTCCCGAACTATCGCGTGATGCACGACATCCTGTTCTACATGACCCGCTATCCGGACCTGTTTCACCATCCGAAGGAAGAACTGCTGTTCGATCGCCTGCTCGAGCGCACCGACGAGCCCCGGGAACTGATCGCGCAACTGCGCGACGAGCACGTCGAGATTGCCGCGAAGGGGACACGATTGCTGGAGCTGTTGCGCTCGGTGCTCAGCGAGCAGGTCGTCAGTCAGCGGGAAATCTATGCCACGTTGAACGACTACGTGCGCGGCCAGCGATTCCACATCAGCAACGAGGAGACCGACGTATTCAGGCTGGCCGAGGACCACCTGACCGAGGCCGACTGGGAGGAGTTGAACTTGCGCATCGAAACCGACTTCGGAGAGTTTTCGCGCGAGCTGTCGGCCCGCTACGCGCGGATGCACCAAGACATCTGCGCCGAAGCGACAGGATAGCCTTACGGTTTCCGGGCTAACGCCCGAAAACCGCCTGCAATAGATCGCTGGTGCGCGCCAGCGGGTCCTCGCGGATCAGCTTTTCCTGCTCGGCCACATGGTGGAACAGGCCGTCGAGCGCCTTGTCGGTAACGAACCGGTCCAGGTCGGTGTCCTCGGAGTCGATCAGCGAGCCGAGCATGCCGCTGCCCTTGGACTGGAGTTTCTTGTAACTCGCGGTGACCCCGGTCGACTCGGTGGCCTGGCGCACGATCGGCAGCAGGCGCTCCACCAGTGCCGGCTCGGAGGTGCGGCGGAAATACTGGGTAGCTGCGTCGTCGGGGCCCGAGACGATCTGGGCCGCCTCCTCGATCGTCATCTGCTCGATCGCGGCGGAGAAGATCTCGGCCGCTGCCGGCACCGCCTGCTCGGCGGCCCGGTTCATCGTCTGCTGGAAGTCGTCGACATAGCGGTCGGCGCCCAGGCGCCGCGCGGCCTTGGCCAGCGGTGCCACCGAGTCCGGAACCGGGATGCGCACCAGCTCGTCGCCCCAGAACCCGTCCTCGCGGCCGAGCGTTTCGATCGCGACCTTGACCCCCTTGGACAGGGCCTCGCGCAGGCCGTCGGCCATCTGGCCCTCGCCCAGTTCCGCCGGTTCCTCGGACTCCTGCTCGCCGCCGAAGACCGACTTCAGTTTGTCCTTGAAACCGGCGTGGGCACCGAAGCTCCCCGCCAGCAGGGCCGCAAGCAAAAACCGCATCGTCACTTTCATTGAACCACCCTCTCTGGTGTTGTCGCGAGCGCGCATGATAATCGAGGAAGGGCCGGGGTCGGGGAGCGGCCGACACTATTTGACAATCGCCGCGGGCGCGACACGGGTCCGGAAATTGGTTATATTCAGTCCCTACGTAATCCCCAAGGGGTGGCCGTGAACGCGGCCTGAGACGCCTTCTCAACGGGAGGCGAACCCTTCGAACCTGATCCGGTTAATGCCGGCGTAGGAATGGGCACCCTCCGAGGCCGCCGTTACCGGATCTCCGAAAAGCCTGGGAGATCCATGAACCAGCTACCGATTCTGATCTTTCTCGCCGCCGCAGCGAGCGGCGAAGAGCAGCCGCGGGTGGAGGAGATCACGGTCACCGCCGACCTGCGCGCCGACACCCCGCTGCGCGAGTTGCCGGTCTCGGCCACGGTGCTGGACGAGGCGTCCCTGCGCGAGGCCGGCGAGCAGCACTTCCAGGAGACCCTGGAGCTGATTCCGAACCTGAACTGGTCCTCGGCGACCAACCGCCCGCGCTTCCTGCAGATCCGCGGCATCGGCGAGCGCAGCCAGTACGAGGGCGCGCCCAATCCGTCGGTCGGGTTCGTGATCGACGACATCGACTTCTCCGGCATTGGCACGCTCGCGACGCTGTTCGATACCGAGCGGGTCGAGGTTCTGCGAGGCCCGCAGGGGACCCGCTACGGGGCCAGCGCGCTGGCGGGGCTGGTCTACGTGCGTACCGCAGAGCCGACGTTCACCCCCGAGTTGCGGCTGCAGGGCCTGATCGGCGACGACGGCGCCCGCGCCGCCGGGGTGGCGGCCGGCGGGCCGCTCGGGCAGGATTCGACCGCGGCCTATCGGGTGTCGCTGCACCGCTATGCCGCCAACGGCTTCCGGTTCAACGACTACCTGATGAGCGATTCGACCAACGAGCGCCTCGAGACCGCGGCCCGGGCCCGGCTGCGCTGGCTGCCGAGCCCCGCGCTGAAACTGGATTTCAGCGCGCTTTACGCCGACATCGACAACGGCTTCGATGCGTTCGCCCCGGAAAACACCTTCGTGGTGCACAGCGACCAACCCGGCCGCGACGCCCAGCGCTCGCTGGGTCTGGCACTGCGCGCGACCTGGACCGGCTGGGAGTGGGCCGAACTGGTCAGCATCAGCTCGGCGGCCGAGTCCGACGTCGACTACAGCTTCGACGGCGACTGGGGCAACCCGACGTACTGGGGCGAGTTCTCACCCTACGACTTCACCTCGGCGACCGACCGCGAGCGGCGTACCGTCAGCCAGGAACTCCGGCTGGTGGCTCCCCATTGGGTGGCCGGCGTTTATCTGTTGAAACTCGAGGAGTCCAACCGGTTCAACGACCGGTTCAACGGCGAGGTGTTCCGGACCCTCGTGAGCGACTACGAGGCGCTGTCGGCGGCGGCGTTCGGCCAGCTCGATCATCGCCTCGGCGAGCGCGGTACGCTGACCCTGGGTCTGAGGCTGGAGCGCCGGGCCGCCGATTACGTCGACGACGGCGGCCTCGACCTGGAACCGCGCGACACGATGGCCGGCGGGCGCCTCGCGCTGGCCCGCGACCTCGGCGCCGGTCAGCGCGCCTACCTGTCGCTGGCGCGCGGGTACAAGGCGGGCGGCTTCAATCTGGGCTTGAGCGTCCCGGAGGCGCGGCGCGAGTTCGCACCCGAGCAATTGTGGAGCCTGGAAGCCGGGCTCAAGGGCTCGTTCCAGGACGGGCGGCTCAGTACCCAGTTGGCGCTGTTCCACGCGTGGCGTGACGACATCCAGGTCGAAACCTCGTTCCAGGTCGACCCGACCGACCCGCTGACGTTCGTATTCTTCACCGACAACGCCGCCAGCGGGGTCAACTACGGCCTGGAGGCCGAGTTTCGCTACCACGCCGGGTCGTGGGACGCGTTCGGCGCGCTGGGGCTTCTGAAGACCCGGTTCGAGGACTTCGCCACCCCCGAGCGGGATCTCGCCGGCCGCAAGCAGGCCCACGCGCCCGGCTATCAGCTCGCGCTCGGCGGCGAATACCGGTTCGGCCGCGGCTGGTTCGCGCGCGCGGAGCTGACCGCCCGCGACGAGTTCTTCTACTCCGACAGCCACGACCAGGTGTCCGAGCCGTATGAGCTGGTCAACCTGAAGCTCGGGTACCGCGGGCAGCGCTGGGAAGTCTACGCCTGGGGCCGCAACGTGTTCGACCAGGACTATGCTACCCGGGGGTTCTTCTTCGGGCTGGAGCCACCCGAGTATCCGAACCGGCTGTACCTGCAAAAGGGCGATCCGCGGCACCTCGGGATCACGCTGCGCTGGCAACTGGGAGGAGAACCCGAATGAACGTATCCGTCGAGATCAGCCTGTACCCGCTGGCGGCCGACTACGTGCCGCCGATCCGTGATTTCATCGAGCGCCTGAACCGCCATCCGGGGCTTCAGGTGACGACCCATCGGATGAGCACCGAGGTCCATGGCCCGTACCGGCAGGTGATGGCCGCGCTCAGCGAGGAAATGCAGCGGAGCCATCGCGATCAGCGCGCGGTGTTCGTGCTGAAGGTGCTCGGCGGCGAGCCGCCGGAATAATCAGACCTCCGTGGGAGCCGTCACTCTGGAACACCTGGCCGCGCTGCTGGCGGTCATGTACCTGCTGCTCGCGGTGCGTGAAAACATCTGGTGCTGGGCCTGCGCATTCCTGAGCACCGCCCTTTACGTCTACGTGTTCTATGGCGTGGCGCTGATGTCCGAGTCGCTGTTGAACGGCTTCTACCTGGTGATGGCGGTGTACGGCTGGTGGCAGTGGCGCCGGGGCGGCGGCGATCGGGGTGAGCTGCCGATCCAGTCGTGGTCGTGGCGCCGCCCCCGGGGGGTGATCGGCGCGACCGCGCTGTGGGTGCCGCCGCTGGGCTGGTACATGCAGACCCGCCACGGCGCGGCGTTGCCGTACCTGGATGCGTTCACCACCTGCTTCGCGGTGGTCACCACGTTCATGGTCGCACGCAAGGTGCTGGAGAACTGGATCTACTGGTTCGTGATCGACTCGGTCTCGATCTACCTTTATCTGGTGAAAGGGCTCTATTCGACCGCGGCGCTGTTCGGCCTCTACCTGGTGCTGATCGTGCTCGGCTGGAGGCGCTGGCGCCGCAATTTTCTGGCGCAGCAGGCGGCGTGACCGGGCACCCGGACATCGACGCCCGCCTCGAAGCGATCCCGCAGCTCACCGCCGCCGGAGTGCGCGGCTGGCGGGTGCTCGCGCAAGGGTGGTCCAATCTGAGCCTGCGGGTCGAAACCGACCGCGGCCGCTGGGTGGTGCGCCTGAACCGCGAGGTGCCCGGGGTCGACCGCGAGGTCGAGGCCCGGGTGCTCGCGGCGGCCGCGCCGGCCGGCCTGGCGCCGCCGGTGATCGCCTGCGATCCACGCGCCGGCTATCTGATCACCGAATACCTCGATGCACCCGCCTGGCGCCGCCGGGACCTGGACCGGCCCGGCCGGCTGGACCGGCTTGCGCGCCGCGTGCGCCGGCTGCACCAACTCGAAGTCGAGGTGCCGCCGTTGGACGTCCCCGCGACGATCGACGGCTATCTGGCTCGCGCCGGGGCGGTTGCCCCGGAACTTCGCGCCGCCGCGGCGAGGCTGCTGGCCGAACTCGAGGCCGCCGGCTACTTCGACTGCCGCACGGTGCTGTGCCACCATGACCTCAATGTTGGGAACATCATCGGCGAGGCCCCGATCCGGTTCGTCGACTGGGAATTCGCCCGCCGGGGCCATCCGGCTCTGGACTTAGGGTTCGTCATCCAGTATCACGATCTGCCGGCAGACTCGGCCGCGGCGCTGGCCGCGGCCTATTACGGCAGCGCCGCCCGGGATGCACCCGAGCAGGTCGCGCTGGCGGTACGTCTGGCACAATTGCTGGAGCTTTCATGGCTGAGCGCGCGGGCGGCGCAGGGCGACCTCGATCCCGGCGCGCGCGAGCGTCTGAAGCGCCTGGCCCAGGCGCGTTCGTGAATCCGATGAAGGCGATGGAGAATCGGGCACATCCGTGTGCCCTGTCAGCACGGGAGGACGAAATCGGAGGGAGGGGGGAGATCTCCGATTTCTACGAAAAGTATAATACGTTATGCTTCGTATAACAATGGACCAAAAGTCATGATCGGCGCCGCGCTGGTGATTGCGGCCTCGGTCGGGGCGCCCGGAGAGGCCGCCTCCGCGACCACCGATCACGGCGCGATCGAGCTGGTCCAGGTGACCGCGTCGCGCCGCGCCGAGGCCGTGAGCCGGGCGATCCCGGCGGTCACGGTGATCGACACCGAGGCCATTCTGGCCGCGGCCCCGCAGATTCCAGCGGACGTATTTCGGGGCCGGCCCGGGGTGTACGTGCAGCAGACCACGCCCGGGCAGGGGATTCCGATCGTGCGCGGGCTCAAGGGCTCCGAGGTGCTGCACCTGGTCGACGGGATGCGCCTCAATAACGCGCTTTTTCGCAACGCCCCGAATCAGTACCTGGGGCTGGTCGAGGCTGCCAACCTGGAGCGGGTCGAGGTGGTGCGCGGCCCGGCCTCGACCCTGCACGGGGCCGACGCGATGGGTGGGGTGGTGCAATTGATCACCCGGCGCCCCGAGTACCGAGACCAGCCCGGTCGCCGCTGGCTGGCGCGAGCCACCGCGGCCACCGCCGATGCGGCGCTCGGCGGCTGGCTCGCGTTCGAGGCGGGCGATGCGACCCGCGTGGCGCGCGTTCAACTCGGCGCCCAGGATATCGGCGACCGGCGCACCGCAGCCGGCACCGTCCGGCCCTCCGGGTACCGGGCACGCTCGCTGAGCGCGAGCCTGCGCGCGCGCCGCGGCGACCATGCGGAGTGGCAACTGGACCTCCAGCATCTGCGCCAGCCGAGCACCCCGCGGATCGACGAGCTGGTGCCCGGCTTCGGTCAGGACCAAGCCGCCTCGAGCGAGTTCTCGTTCGAACCCAACCAGCGCGATTTCGTCCATGCCCGCTACGCGAGCACCCGCGCGAGCGGCTGGTTCGACGAATTCGAGGTCGACCTCGCCTATCAGCGCATCCGCGACGACCGTCGCTCTCGGGCGCTCGACTCCCCGGAGCGGGTGCTCGAGCAGAACTCCAGCGAGCTCTACGGCCTGACGGCTCAGTTCCGGCGCGATGCCGGGGCCCGGGCGGACCTCGTATACGGGCTGGAGCTGTATCACGACCGGGTCGCCAGCGCCCGCCAGACGCTAGCTATCGATACCGGGGTCAGCGCGCCGGTCACCGCGCGAT
This sequence comes from Lysobacterales bacterium, assembly GCA_041633655.1. GTDB lineage: Bacteria > Pseudomonadota > Gammaproteobacteria > Xanthomonadales > SZUA-38 > JBFGYD01. The sequence continues at coordinate 28,542 of JBFJNB010000001.1, forward strand.
TCCCGGACGGATCCAGCATCGGCAGCGGGGCGGTGTACGCCCACCTGCGCCACCGGGCAGGGCCCAGGGTGACCCTGGACGGGGGTCTGCGCTACAGCTGGTTCGACATCGATCTGGCGCGGGCCGACCGGCCGCTGGGAGCGGAGCTCGATCTCGACGAGCTGACCTTCAGCGGCGGGGCGCGCCTGGACCTGGGCGAGCACTGGCACCTGACCGCCAACCTCGGCCAGGGTTTCCGCCCGCCCAACATCTTCGATCTGGGCACGCTCGGCCCGCGTCCTGGCAACCGCTTCAACGTCGCCAATCCAGGACTCGGGCCCGAACGCCTGCTGAGCCTGGACGTCGGCCTCAAGTGGGCCAACGAGCGCTGGGAGGGCGAATGGGTCGCTTTCGGTGCCGACTACCGCGACAAGATCACCTCGGTGCCGACCGGCGCGTTCACGCCCGACGGGCGCGAGGTGATCCAGAGCCAGAACGTCGCCGCGCTGAAGCTGGGCGGGATGGAGTTCGGGGTGCGCTATTTCGGCGCCGCCGACTGGGAGATCTCCGCGGCACTGAACCACCTGCGCGGCACCGAGACCGGCGCCGACGGAGTCCGCACGGCGGCCGACCGGATCCCGCCGCTGAACGGGCGCCTAGACTTCACCCGGCGCCTCGGCGAGCGCTGGTCGGGCTCGCTGCGCGCCGACTTCGCCCGCCAGCAGGCGCGGCTGTCGCCACGCGATGCGGCCGACCCGCGGATCGACCCCGACGGCACCGCCGGCTGGGCCACCTTGTCGCTGGCGCTGGACTGGCGCCCGGCGCCGCGCTGGCGCCTTCGCTTTGGGTTGGACAACGTATTCGACCGGGCCTATCGCGAACACGGCTCCGGGATCGACGGGCGTGGGCGCAGCCTGGTGCTGACCGCGGACGCCCAGTGGTAGATCCGGCCGGGACGCGTCAGTACCGGCGCCTGCTCGAC
>JBFJNB010000002.1:0-24205 GCA_041633655.1 Lysobacterales bacterium
GCGTCCTTCATCTGGGCGATCTTTTCACCCGACATGCTGCCGGAGGTGTCGAGGACCAGGACGAGATCGATGGGGATCTGTGTCTCGTCGGCAGGGGCGCGGAAGCGGTGGGCAAAGTAGCCCCTCGATGTCGGCGATCGGATCGATCCGGCCGGCCACGTGGGCGACGTCGTCATCGGCGAAACAGCGCACCACGTGGGCGGTCGCGTCGGTCTCGCGGATATGCGCGAGGAATCGGTTGCCAAGTCCCTCGCCGTCAGCCGCGCCCGCCACCAGCCCCGCGATGTCGACGAACTCCATCGTGGTCGGGACCACCCGCGCCGGCTTGACGATCGCGGCCAGTCGCGCGAGCCGCGGGTCGGGCACCGGGACCACCCCGACGTTTGGATCGATGGTGCAGAACGGATAGTTGGCCGCGGCGATGCCCGCGTCGGTCAACGCGTTGAACAGGGTCGATTTGCCGACGTTCGGCAGACCGACGATGCCGCACTTGAAGCCCATCAGGAATCAGGGTCGGGCCGGGGTGGCCGAGTCGCGGTGTGCAGGCGCATGATCGCGGCCTCGCGCTCGGGACCGACCAGCGCCTCGATCTCCTCGAGCGCCACCGCGATCCCGTCCAGGATCGCGTCACGCTCCGGCCCGCTCGGTCGCCCCAGCACGTAGCCGACCACCTGGTCCTTGGTGCCCGGATGCCCGATGCCGATGCGCAGGCGCTGGAAATCAGAACCGCCGAGACGGGCGATGATGTCGCGCAGGCCGTTATGGCCGGCGTGCCCGCCGCCGGATTTGAACCGAACCACACCCGGGATCAGATCCAGCTCGTCGTAGGCGACCAGCAGCGCCGAAGGTGGGATCTTGTAGTAGTTGACCAGCGCCGCGACCGCCTCGCCGCTGCGGTTGACGTAGGTATCCGGTCGCAGCAGCCAGACCTTGCGCCCGCCAATCGTGGCCGCGGCCAGCGCACCGCGCATCCGCCGCTGCGGGCGCAGGTTCGCGCCCAGCCGAAGGCTGAGCGCGTCCAGCAGCCAGAAGCCCGCGTTGTGGCGGGTCTCCTGGTAACTCGGGCCCGGGTTTCCCAGGCCCACGATCGCCTGCAACGGTTCCATCGGGGACGCCGAGCACGCCGCTGGGGTCGGCGACCCCGGCCGGCGTCAGTCTTCGTCGTCTTCTTCCTTGGCCCCCGGCTCCTCGTCCGGCGTTTCTTCCGGCGCCAGCTCGGCCTCTTCGGCTTCCTCGACCTCCTCGACCTCGGCACCCACGTGCGACGCGGTCACCACGTTGGTGTCCTCGCCCTGCGCCAGGTCGACGATCTCGACCCCGGGGGGCAGCGGGATGTCGGACAGACGCCGTACATCGCCGACTTCCATCTGCGCCAGATCGAGTTCGAGATACTCGGGCAGGTCCTTGGGCAGACACGAGATTTCGATCTCGGTCAGCTGGTGCGAGATCACCACCCCCGACATCTTGCCGGCAGGCGAGGTGTCCTCGTTCAGGAAGTGCAGCGGCACCTTGATCGTCAGTTCCTCGGATTCCGATACGCGCAGGAAATCGATATGCAGGATCTGCGGTTTGTACGGGTGGCGCTGCAGATCGCGCAGGATCACCTGCTGGGTGCGCCCGTCCTCGACGCCCAGCTCCAGGATCGTGGTGTAGAACGCCTCGTCCTCGAGCGCATGCGACAGGAACTGGTGCGGGATCTGCAACGCGATCGCCTCGCGGTCACCACCATAGACGATTCCCGGAACCAGGCCGTCCCGTCGCAGGCGGCGGCTCGCACCCTTCCCGCTCACGGTCCGCAGTTCCACCGGAATCTGCATTGACTTCGACATTTTCTTTCGCTCCTCAAAATTTGTCCGCCCCGCGACCAGGGCCGACAGTGTTGGGTCAGTCGACGTACATCGAACTGACCGATTCCCCGATCGCGATCCGCCGGATCGTCTCGGCCAGCATCTGGGCGATGCTGAGCTGGCGGATGCGATCGCAATTCTCGGCCTCGGGCGAGAGCGGAATCGTGTCGGTCACGACCAGCTCGTCGAGCGCCGAGGCTTCGATGTTCTTCAGTGCGTTGCCGGACAATACCGGATGTACGCAGTAGGCCAGCACCTTCTTGGCGCCCTTGTTCTTCAGCGCCTCGCTGGCGGTACACAGCGTGCCCGCGGTGTCGACGATGTCGTCGACGATTACGCAGGACTTGCCGCGCACGTCACCGATGATGTTCATCACCGTGGCTTCGTTGGCGCGCGGCCGCCTTTTGTCGATGATCGCCAGCTCCGCGTCGTCCAGGCGCTTGGCCAGGGCCCGCGCCCGCAACACCCCGCCGACATCCGGCGAGACCACGATCAGATCCTGCATCCGGATCCGGCGCCACATGTCGGCCAGCATCACCGGCGAGGCGTACACGTTGTCGACCGGGATGTCGAAAAAACCCTGGATCTGATCGGCGTGCAGGTCGATCGTCACCACCCGGTCGGTGCCCACCGCGCCAATCATCTGGGCCGCGACCTTGGCCGTGATCGGCACCCGTGCCGAGCGCGGTCGGCGGTCCTGGCGCGCGTACCCGAAATACGGAATCACCGCGGTGACCCTTCCTGCCGAGGCGCGCCGCATCGCGTCCACCATGACCAGCAGTTCCATGAAGTTGTCGGCCGCCGGCCGACACGTGGACTGGATGATGAACACCTCCTGCCCACGCACGTTCTCCATGACCTCGACCAGCACCTCGCCGTCGCTGAAGCGACCCACGCTGGCCTTGCCCAACGGCAAGTTCAGGTAGTTCGCAACGCTGCGCGCCAGCTCTGGATTCGCCAGGCCGGAAAAAACCATCATGCCGGAGATGTTGGTCGCCATTTGCCTGCCTTATCGCGCCGCACTATGCAAAGACGCCCGCATCCGCCTGTTTCGGGCGGAATGCGGGCGACAAAGCTGGCTGGGATGGCAGGACTCGAACCTGCGAATGCCGGGATCAAAACCCGGTGCCTTACCAGCTTGGCGACATCCCAAGAAACTTTCAGGCGCCCTGCCCGGGCCCGCTATTGTAGCGCGCAACCGCGATGCATTCCACGCACGCGATTGCCGACTCGCGAGAATTTCCCTGCCCGTATTCGTCGCCCCAAGCTCTTGTTCTGGCGCAATCCAGCGTGATTTTTCCGGCGCGACCGAGGCCTTTCCGGGCCCGCGAGGGGCGCCATTTTATCGGCTCAACCGGGCCTGTCAATTCCCCACCGGCGGATCACCAGGCGCACCCGGTGGCGATCCCGCGTGGCGGTGACCTTGCGCGGCAGCGAGATTTCGTCGACCACCACCGAGCCCTCGTACTGAACGTTCCACTGGTGCTGGCGGATCTCGGTCAGGCGACCGCTGCGGTCGTATCGAGGCGTTGCCCTGGCACCCGGCTCCGCCAGCCCGCGCACCCAGTAGCGCAGCGCCTCGACCGGGACCTCCCAGCCGACGTGGTCGCGTACCAGGGCCTCGACCCGCGCGGCCCGATAGCGGCCGCCGTCGGCAAACTCCAGCGTCGCCTCCTCCCGGGTGGCGGTCAGGCGCCAGCCACCGCGCCCGAAGGCCCCGTGGAATCTGAGCTCGGCGCGGTCGCCGCGTTGTTGCCAGTCCAGCCGCCCGCTGCCGCCGTCGCGGCCGTCGGACAGCGCCAGCCGCCCGCTGAACTCCCAGTCGGTCAAAAGCTCGGCGCCGGCACCCAGCGGCGGCGCCGGGGTCATCGGCCTCACCGCGCAGCCGCAGACCCCCAGGGCCAGCGCGAGCAGCGCGACCTGTCGCGTGAGCGACACCTCAGTCCTTTTCGAACCGCTCGCGGGTCAGCCGGATGATCTCGGCGTCCGGGTCCTTTTCCAGTCCCTCGCGCCAGGTCTCGCGCGCCTCGTCATGGCGCCCCAGCGCCCACAGTACCTCGCCCAGGTGGGCGACGATTTCGGCGTCGTAATCCAGGCTCAGCGCGCGCTCCAGGTAATCGAGGGCGAGTTCCAGGTTGCCGAGCTTGTATTGCACCCAGCCCATGCTGTCGACCACCGCTGCCTCGTCGGGCAACTGCTCCAGCGCCCGCTCGATCAGGCTCAGGGCCTCGGCGTAGCGGTCGGTGCGATCCGCCAGCGTGTAGCCGAGCGCGTTCAGCGCGTTGGGGTCGTCGGGGTTGGTCTCCAGGATCTGCTGAAGGTCCCTCTCGGTCACGTCGACCATGTCCATTTCCTCGGCCAGCAACGCTCGTGCAAACAGCAGGTCGGTGTTGGCCGGGAGCAGCTCCAGACCCTCGCTGTACACCGCGTAGGCCTCGTCGTTCATGTCCGACTGACGCAGCAGCCCGGCCTCGGCCAGATACGCCCGGGCGGCGGTCTGCGCGGTGCCGTTTTGCAGCCGGCGCAGGATCACGCGCGCCTGCGGCAGCTCGTCGTTGGTGCCCAGTACCAGTGCGGTGCGAAAGCGCGCGTCCTCCATCCGATCGCCGCTGCGCACCCGTCCGTACCAATCGATCACCTCGGGATAGGGCCGGTTCAGGGTCTCGCCAAGCTGGCCGAGAAAGAAATATTTTTCGTTTTCGTCCTCGCTCGCCACCGTCTGCAGTTCCTGGTAGAACTGGTTGGCCAAGGCCTCGTCCTCGGCCGCCATCGCGTAGACACCCTGGCTGTAGATCACCATTGCCGAGGGCTCTACCTGATCCAGCTGCTCTATCGCGGCATGGTAATCGCCGACCTCGGCCAGCAGCGCGGCGTAGGACTGGCGCAACGGGGCGTTGTCCGGATCGAGCTCGACCGCCTTGGCGAAATCGGCCAGCGCGTCGTCGAGCCGGTTCAGCGAGGTGCGCAGGCGGCCGCGCCAGTTGTAGGTTTGCGCGTTGCCGGGATTCAGCTGCAGCGCGCGGGTCGCGAACTGCTCGGCCAGCACCAGCTGTGCGAACTGAGCGCCCAGGTCGCTGAGCCGCTGCACGATCTCCTCGATCGCGGGCGGATTGTGCTCGGCGGCCAGCCGCCGATAGACCTCCGTCGCCGCGGCGCGACCCTTGGACCCGGCCAAGACCTTGATGATCGCATCCCAGGTCTCCGGGCCGTTCGAGCGTTCCAGCAGTCGGGAAACGTGCTCCCAGGCCCGGTCGGGGTCGCCCTGGCGCAGACGCACCACCGCGGCGAGGCGCTGCGGCTCGGGTGCGCCCGGCTCCAGCTCGAGCCAGCGGTTGATCCCGCGCAGGGTCAGTTCCTCGTTGTCGGCGTAAACGGCGAGCTGCACCGCGCGCTCGGCGATCTTCGCGTCCTCGGCCAGTTCCGCGGCTTTCAGATAGAACTGCGCCGCCTGCTGGTGCTGCTCCGCCCGCCCGCTGATCTCGGCCGCGCCGACGTAATACAGCACGTCCGGGTCCAGGCGGGTGATCGCGCTGTCGGGTGCGTCGACCAGATCCGCCGGCGGATCGGGCAGCGCCTCGGGCGCCGGGGACAGCCCCGCGCAGCCGCTCGTGAGTCCGATCAGCAGGCAGCAAAACAACGCTTCCCAATTGTTTTTGTAAGGCATTATGTCTTTCGCTCGGTTGGCCAGGACGCCGATCCCATTCTAATACGGGGTCGCTTGATATTGGACACCCGCGACCGCACACTTACGCCGTTGGCGAGGTTTATCACTTTTTGCACCAGCCCCCTTATGTCCATACTCGCCGTCGGTATCAGCCATGCCACCGCCCCCGTCGAGGTCCGTGAGCAGGTCGCCATTGCCCCGGAGGCAACGGTTGCCGCGCTGAAGGAACTGCGCGCCACCGACGGCGTCGACGAAGCCGCCATCCTGAGCACCTGCAATCGCACCGAACTCTATTGCAGCATCGGCGCCGGCGACCCGGGCGGCCCCGGTCGCTGGCTGCACCGTTACCACCGGCTCGCCGAGCACCGGCTGGAACCATTCCTGTACCAGCACTGCGACGCGGCCGCGGTGCGCCACATGCTGCGGGTCGCCGCTGGACTGGACTCGATGGTCGTCGGGGAGCCGGAAATCCTCGGGCAGATGAAATCAGCGTACCGGATGGCACAGGACGCGGCCACCTTGAGCAAGCCGCTGGATCGCCTGTTCCAGCACACGTTCGCGGTGGCCAAGCAGGTCCGCTCGAACACCGGCATCGGGCGCAACCCGGTATCGGTCGCCTACGCCGCGGTGACGCTGGCCAGGCGGGTGTTCGCCGAGTTGTCCGAACTGACCATTCTGCTGGTCGGCGCCGGCGAGACGATGGAGCTGACCGCGCGCTACCTGAGCGAACAGCGGGTCCGGCACCTGCTGGTCGCGAACCGGACCCTCGCGCGCGCGGCGGACCTGGCGGCGCGCTTTCGCGGCAGCGCGATCGCGCTGGATGAGCTGGATGCGAACCTGGCCAAGGTCGACCTGATCATCAGCTCGACCGGGGCCCCCGAACCGGTGATCCGACTCGCGCCGGTGGTGGCGGCCCTGAAGCGGCGCAAGCGCCGCCCGATATTCATGATCGACCTGGCCGTGCCGCGCGACGTCGAGGAGCGGGTGGGAGATCTCGAGGACGTATACCTGTACACGATCGACGACCTGCGCGCGGTGGCCGAGGCCGGCCAGGACCAGCGGCGGCTGGAGGCCGAGAAAGCGACGGCACTGATCGAACTGGAAGTCGAGGGCTTTATGAACTGGCTGCGCTCGCTGGAGGCGGTCGCCAGCATCCGCGGCTACCGCGAACAGGCGCTCGCGCACAGCCGCGACCTGGTCGCCGCGGCGCACCGCCAGATCCAGGCCGGCAAGCCCGCCGAAGAGGTCGTCAATCGACTGGCCCACGCGCTGACCCGGCGCCTGCTGCATCAGCCCACCTCGCGCCTGCGTTCGGCTGCGGAAGAGGGTCGGCGGGATCTGCTGGAGGCCGCCAGCGAGTTGTTCGCGCTCGACCGCGACGAACGATCGAGCCGCGAGGAGTAACGTTCGGTGTCCCGACAGAGCGCTAACAGGCCCTGATGCAGCCATCGATTCGCGAACGACTCGAGCGCCTGCGCGACCGCCACCAGGAGGTGCAGGCCGCGCTGGCCGACCCGGAGGTGATCCGGGACACCGCCGAGTTCACCCGCCTGTCCAAGGAATACGCGCAACTGGAACCGGTTACTCGCGCGCTGGACGATTTCGACCGCGCCGAGCGCGCCATCGACGAGGCCAACGAGGTGCTCGGGGAAGGCGACGCCGAACTCCGGGAGCTGGCGCGCGACGAGCTTGCCAGCAACCAGCGCCGGCTGGACGAGCTGGAGCAGGAACTGAGGCTGTTGCTGCTGCCGAGCGATCCGCACGATCACAGCAACATCTTCCTCGAGATTCGGGCCGGCACCGGCGGCCAGGAGGCGGCGCTGTTCGCCGGCGACCTTTACCGGATGTACAGCCGCTACGCCGAGCGTCGGCGCTGGGGGCTGGAGGTGCTGACGTCGAGTCCCGGCGAGCAGGGCGGCTACAAGGAGATCATCGCCCGCGTGATCGGCGATGGAGCCTATTCGAGGCTGAAGTTCGAATCCGGCGCGCACCGGGTGCAGCGGGTCCCGGAAACCGAGTCGCAGGGCCGGATCCACACCTCGGCCTGCACCGTCGCGGTGCTGCCGGAAGCCGAGGAGGTCGAGGACGTGGAAATCTCCCCGGGCGATCTGCGGATCGACACCTTCCGCTCCTCCGGCGCCGGCGGTCAGCACGTCAACACCACCGACTCCGCGATCCGGATCACCCACCTGCCCTCCGGCATCGTGGTCGAGTGCCAGGACGAGCGCTCCCAGCACAAGAACAAGGCACGGGCGATGTCGCTGCTGCGCGCGCGCCTGGTCGAGAACGAGCGGGCGGCGCAGGCCCAAGAGCGATCGGCGACCCGCAAGCTGCTGGTCGGCAGCGGCGATCGCTCGCAGCGGATTCGAACCTACAACTTCCCCCAGGGCCGGGTCACCGACCACCGGATCAACCTGACCCTGTACCAACTGGGCGAGTTCATCGACGGCGACCTGGACCCGGTAATCGAACCGTTGATCCAGCAGCACCAGGCCGACCTGCTGGCCGAAATCGGCGACTGAGTCGTCAGCCGGTCATGAAGCCGGGTGGCGGGGCGTCGGCGGCGGGTTCGGCCGCCACCTTTTCGACCCGTGCCCATGGCGGGCCCTTGGCCAGCCAGCGCTCCAGCGCCGCGAGCTTGTCGTCGGGCCCGCAGGCCAGCACCTCCACGCGGCCGTCGGCGAGGTTGCGCGCGTACCCGGTCAGCCCCATCGCGATCGCCTCGCGCCTGGTGGATTCGCGAAAGAACACGCCCTGCACCCGCCCGGAGATCCAGAACCGGCGGCAGCTCACGAGGTGCGGTTCCGCGCCGGCGCTGCGGCGGTCGGGACCTCTCGGGCGCGCTCGATCTCGGCCTCGATCATGACCCGTGTGACCGGACCCAGAAAGGTCTTGCGCAGCCTACCGGCCGGGTCGAGCAGCACCGTGGTCGGCAGCACCCGGGGTACTCCGAAGTGCTCCGGCGGGTCATAGACGTCGATCAGCGCGATCGGGTAGCTGGCCGGATATTGTTCGAGAAAATCGAGGATGTACTGGGGATCTACGTCCTCGAACGCGAGCCCGATCAGGGTCACGTCAGCGCGCGCGTCGTGAAGTTGTGAGAGTTCCGGAATCTCCTTGCGGCAGGGCTTGCACCAGGTGGCCCAGAAATTGACCACGATCCACTGGCCATCGAAGTCGGACAGCCTGAGTTCGTTGCCGTGGACGTCCAGGGTGGCGAACTCACGCGGCTCGGGCGCAGCCGCGCCGGCGGCGAAGGTCCACGCCACCAGCGTCAGCACCGCCAGCAAGCCTGCGCCCCGCATCACGCCAGCCTCAGGTTTTCCGGCGCCGGCGGGCGCGGCCGCTGGTACAGCGATTTGAGCGGGATGGCCGTGATCTCTCGCAGCGGCTGCCGGGCGCCGCTCAGCGCATGCTTCAGCGCTCGGGTCCAGTGGTCGTCCGGCGCATCGAGTTGGTCCGCGTCCAGCGGCCATACGTAGGCGCCGGTCGCGTACAGCGCGCCCAGGCTCAGTTCGTCCAGATCCCGGACCAGCACCCACTCGCCCTGATCGTCGCGACGCACGATATTGGCCTGGCGCAGGTTCTCCATCAGCGCCAGGACCTGATGCGCATCGGCCCCCGCCTCCAGCCTGAGCAGCGCCTCGGTCTCCAGCCCGGCGCCGCGGCCCTGCGCCTCCCACAGGTGCGCGACCAGCCGATACAGCAGCAGAAACTCCCGCTGCGGCGGATACGACTCCCCGTGGCGGCGGTAGCGGAAGCTGCCGAGAGAGGCGGTGAACGACGCGCCGAGCAGGATCACCGACCAGCACAGATAAACCCAGATGATGAAAATCGGAATCGCGGCCAGCGCACCGTAGATCAACTGGGTGCCGTCGAAGCTGGTCGCGTAAAACCCGAAGCCGCGCTTGGCCCCCTCGAACATCAGCGCCGTCAGCAGCGCACCGAGCATCGCATGCCGCCACGGCACGCTGCGGTTCGGGACGATCATGAACATCAGCAGGAAGCCCAGCGTGGCGACCGCGAACGGGGTCAGCGAACGCGCCAGGTCGATCACGGCCCCGGCCGCCAGCGTCTCGCTGAACAGCTCGCGCGCGAACAGATACGAGCTCAGCGCCAGGCTCGCGCCGAGCAGGATCGGGCCGATCGTCAGCGCGGTCCAGAACACGACCAGACGACTGGTCAGCGGGCGCGGCGTCCTGACCCCCCAGATCTGGTTGAAGGTCTTCTCGATCGTGGCCATCAGCATCAGCGAGGTCACGACCAGAAATACCGCCATCGTCAGCGACATCGAGCGCGCACCCTCGGCCAGTTCCAGCAGCTTGTCCTGGATCGTCTGCTGCGAGGCCGGGAGGAGGTTGGCGAAGATGAAGTCCTTGACCTGATTGGTCCAAGTCTCGCCTACCGGCAGCGCCGCCAGAACCGTAACGACGACCGTGGTCAGCGGCACCAGCGCGAGCAGCGTGTTGTAGGTCAGCATTCCGGCCGAGGCGAAGCAGTTGTCGCGACCGAAATTGCGCCACACGTAGCGCACCAGCGCCAGCGCCCGCTTGAGGTCGAACGGGAGCCCCCGGTTCAGGCGCTCGAACCACTCAGCCACGGTTTACCCGTTGTCGGCAGCCCCATTACAATCACCGCCATGGCAGAAAAAGTCACGATATATCATAACCCACGCTGCTCTAAGTCCCGGCAGACGCTGGCGCTGCTGCGCGAGCATGGGATCGAGCCCGAGGTCGTCGAATACCTGAAATCGCCGCCCTCGGCCGGCCAGCTCGACCGGATCCTGAAGCGCCTCGGGCTGGATCCGCGCCAGGCGATGCGACGCAACGAGTTCCCGTACCGGGAGCTCAAGCTGGACCGCGACGATCTGAGCCGTGCCGAGCTGATCGACGCGATGGTCGCCTCGCCCATCCTGATGCAACGCCCGATCGTGGTCCGGGGTCCACGTGCGGCGATCGGGCGACCGCCGCAAAACGTGCTCGCGATCCTCGAATGACCGAGGTCCTGGTCCTGTACTACAGCCGTGATGGGAACACCGCGGCGATGGCGCGCCAGCTCGCCCGCGGGATCGAGAGCGCCGGCGTCACCGCGCGGCTGCGTACGGTCCCCGACTGGGACGACGGGAGCCGGGGAGCCCCGCCGGTTCCGAGTTCGGGGCCCCCGTTCGTCACCCACCAGGACCTGGCCGAGTGCGACGGCCTGGCGCTCGGCAGCCCGACCCGCTTCGGCAACATGGCCGCGGCGCTGAAACGGTTCCTGGACTCCACCGCCAGCCACTGGCTGTCCGGCACTCTGGCCGGCAAGCCGGCCGCGGTGTTCACTTCTACCGCCTCGCTGCACGGCGGTCAGGAAACGACGCTCTGGTCGATGATGCTGCCGCTGTTCCATCACGGGATGATCCTGCTGGGTGTGCCGTACACCGAGCCCGAGCTGACCTCGACCCGCTCCGGCGGAACGCCCTACGGCGCCAGTCACCTGGCCGGACCGGACGCGGATCTGCCGCTGACCGACGATGAGAAAACCCTGTGCCGCGCGCTCGGCCGGCGGCTGGGGCAGACCGCGGTCAAGCTGAAAGCAGATTGAAAAATGGCGCGACCGATTCCGAATCGCCCGCCGGTCACGCTGTACCGGACCCTTTTCCTCGCGCCTTACTTCGGGCTGATCGGGCTCCAGGTGCTGTGGCACGCGTGGGCGTTTCCGTGGCCGGCGGTCGCCGTCGTGCTGGTCGTCGTGCCGCTACTGGTGCCGCTGCCGTGGCTGCTGCGCCGATCCGCCCCGCGCGCGCCACTGGCGGCCGCTCTCGTGTCGCTCGCCTATTTCGTCCACGGTGTAACCGAGGCGCTGGTATTGCCGCCACCGCGACCGCTGGCGCTGGCCGAGGTCGCATTGTGCCTGTGGGTATTCGCGGCCGCGCCCGCGGCGCGGCGCGCCTGGTCTGCGCATTAGTCAGGGGTGCTGCTCGAGCTCGGCCAGTTGCAGCAGAGTGCCGAGGATGATCCGATCAGCAGCCGCGCGCCGGTCACTTCCGCCCTGGTTCTGCGAAAACAGGTAGCGGGTGTCCTCGAAACGGCTCATTGCGATCGGCGCCACCTGGTCCACCGGCACTCCCTGCTGGCGCATTTTCAGCACCTGATCGCGTCCGAACAGGCCCCCGCCCCCGGCCACCCCCGCCCGAATCGCCGGATCGAACGTCCGCGCGTGCGGCTCCAGCAGCTTGGCGAAGGCGGCCACCATTCGGCGGATGCGATCCACTTCGCGCATCGCGCGCCGGGTCGCATTGCGCTCGTCGGCGCGCTCGTCCAGCATCGCCTCGTACACGCTCCGGTTCCAACCCCGGTAGAGATCCGACAGCCGGCTCTCCACGGCGTCGAGGATCGGCTCCGGTCCGTTCTGGATCAGCACCTCCACCCCCTGGCCGGTCACGAAGCGGTCCCGCCACTCGTTGCCGGTGGCCCAGTGGGCCTGAAAAACCTTGGCCGGATGCATCCGGTCCGCGGTCATGAAGGTCAACCGGCGCGGCACCAGTTGGAGCGTGCGCGGCGGCAGTTCCGAGCGCACCTGGGTGCCGATCAAATGCCGTGGACAAGGGTCATCCAGGACGCTGCTCGAGTTTTCGGCGAACAGGTATTCGTACTCGTCCCGGCTGGTCAGGCGCATGCTGAACACCGGCTCGGCAGCTCCACCGAAGCGACCCTGGAGCTCGAAGCTGAGCCGTCCGAAATACCGCGCCATCGCCGGGTTGCGTACCGGCGGCGCCTCGGCCCGCCGGTCGACCCACATCACGTTGGTGTAGCAAAGGCGCAGGCTGCCGAGCCGGATCTGGTCCGCGACCAGGTAAGGCTGCGGGAACAGGCCCAGCAGTGCGCGCGACGGCGGCAGCGCATCGCCCATGTCGCATGAGGGCCGGCTGTCGCAAGGCGTCACCGTAAGGTCGGTGGGGCGGTAATTGGTCGGCTGGCGCGCGCCGCCGCTCAGTTCGACATCGGCGTCAGCCTTCAGGTGGATCGTGCGATAGCGTGCCGATTCCTGCTCGATCGCCGCCACGGCTGCGGCCAGCGCGTTGCCGTACTCGTCGATCAGGTACTCGAGCGGTGGCCCCCGGTCGGCGGCGGCGCACAGCCTGAGCCGGCCGATGCGTTCGATCGCCGCGCTGCCGGCACTGGTGAGCTGCGCCAGTTGCTCCGCGCGATCAGCACTGGCGTAGTAGGCCGGCCACCGATGCGCGAAGCGCACGTAGGCGCGCGCGGCCAGCGCCCACTCCAGCGGGTTCACGACCGCGTCCTCGCCCGCGGCGCAGGCGGAACCGAGGCGGGTGCGCAGCCAGCCGAACCAGTAGTTGATCCGCTGCCAGGGACTCAGGCTCAGCTCCCGCGCCAGCTGGTCGGGCTCGAACGGACCGCCGGCGCGTCCGGCCAGTTCCGGGCTCGCGGCCTGGACTACCGCCCAGTCGAGAAAATCGCCCAGGCAACGTTCGAACTGACTCGGGGTGATCGGTTCCTGCGGATACGGCGGTCGATCGCGGCTGGCATCGAAGCACACGAGCACGTCGGTCTCTACGCGCGCGCGAACCGGCTGCGACACATAACCGTCCAGGTCGGCCGCATCGGCCCCGTGCGCGGCGTGCAGCGAAGCCAGCCAGCGCAGGCCGTCCTCCACCGGCGGGCCGCTGCCGGCGGCCAGGTCCCGCAGCAGCTTGCGCACCTGCTGATAAACGGCCAGCAGCCTCAAGTCCACCGCCTCGACCATCTCCAACACCACCGGATCGATTGCGGCCAGCGCGTCCAGCACTGCCCGCAGCCGCGTCGCATCGACCGCGGTCGGGTCGAGCAACGCGATCTCGGCCATGCCGAGCAGCACCTGGGTCAGTTCCCCATAGCCGCCGCCGGCAACCCCGCGAATCGCCCTCGCCAGCGCGACCAATGCGCGATCGAACGCATCGGGTTGCGCGTGTCGGAATGCCCGGTAGGGGGCCAGTCGGAGGCGCAGCGGATCGCGGTGCTCGATCAGCAGGTCCTCGGACTTGAGCGTCGCGGCCTCGGCGGTGATCAGCGCCAGCAGCGGGTCGTCGCCGTCGCGCTTGAGTTCGGCCAGCTCGGCCGCCGCCCGATCGTTCAGCGCGCGCCACTGACTCAGCGGCGCGTCCAGCGGCAGCGCGGTCCACCCGGCGAGCGCTGGAGCGATCAGCGGCTGCCAGTCGGGGTTTGCGGCCAGCAGCGCCAGAAAATCCGCCCAGATCACGGCGCCGTGGTCGCGCGCCCAAGCCAGGTGATGGAGCTGCTGGGCGCGAACCCACGGGCGCGGCTCGGGCCCGGTGGCCAGCCGCGCCGCCGTGGCCGCCAGCCGCATCCGCACTGGCCAATGCCAGCTCGCATATTCCAGGTTTGGCGCGCCGGCCAACAGCAGCGCCGACAAGGTGTCCGGGACCTGCGGTGCGAACCAGGCCGGCAGCGCCTGCCCGGGCGGCGGCTCCACCGCCTCGAGCTGGTGCTGCCATTCGAGGATCTGGCGGCTCAGCGCCGCCCCCGGTGCGAACTCGCCGCCGCGCAGTGCACTGCTCAGGCGCCAGATCAGCAGGTGGCGCTGGGCGCCGTCGACCTCCCCGAGTTCGCGGTCCAGGCGATAAGCGATCTCCACCGCCAGCGGCTCCACCTGGTCCGGCTCCAGCGCCGCCCGGGCGCCCGATAGCCAGCAGGCACCAATACCCAACGCCAGCAGGATCGGACGGATCGCGATCTGGTTGCTCATGATTGACTGCTAACCGCCAGTAACGGCCGGATGTTGCACGAGGATCGCGGTGCTTGTCTATTGCGCCCGACTGCGGCCCCCGACTGGACGGGTGCGCCCGGGCCATCGAAAATGGAGCCATTTCCCGACCGAGGATCCGGCCGAAGTCAATGGACATCTTCACCCAGTCCCCGCCCCAGCTCGGTAACCAGTTCGACGCCGACCGGGTGCTGACCGCGTTCCTCGGGCGCCATCTGCCCGCCCCGATGCGCGACGCGTCCTGGCCGCGCCTGCGCGCTCTGGGTGAGCTCGCCGCCGGCGAACTGTGGCGGCGTCAGCTCGCCGAACGCACGGTGGAGCCGGAGCTGATCCAGTGGGACCCCTGGGGCCGGCGTATCGACTCGATCGAGGTGACCCCGATGTGGCGCGATTGCCACGCGCTGGCCGCTTCCCACGGTCTGGTGGCCACCGCTTACGAATCCGAGTTCCAGCCCTACGCGCGCGTGGTGCAGTTCGCGCTGGTGTACCTGTTCCACCCGGCCAGTGACGTCTATACCTGCCCGCTGGCGATGACCGACGGCGCCGCCCGCGCGCTGCTCGCCGCCGGCAACCCCGAGCTGATCGAGCGCGCGCTCGGACGCCTGACCTCGCGCGATCCGGAGCGCTTCTGGACCAGCGGTCAGTGGATGACCGAAACCGCCGGCGGCTCCGACGTGCGCGGTACCCGCACCGTCGCACGGCAGCGCCCGGACGGCACCTGGCGGCTCTACGGCCACAAGTGGTTCACGTCGGCTGCGACCGCCGAGATGGCGCTGACCCTGGCTCGGGTGGAGACCGGCGGCGGCGAGCGCGGGCCGCTGGCGCTGTTCTATCTCGAGCCGCGGGATCGCGACGGGCGGTTTCAGGGCATTCGCGTGCTGCGCCTGAAGGACAAACTCGGCACCCGCAAACTACCCACCGCCGAACTGGAACTCGACGGCACCCCGGCGATTCCGGTGCACGGGCTCGACCACGGGGTGCGCCTGATCGCGCCGATGCTGAACATCACCAGGACCTGGAACTCGGTGTGCGCGATCGCGACGATGCGCCGTTCCGTAGCCCTGGCGCGCGACTATGCGGGGCGCCGGATCGCGTTCGGCCGCCGGCTCGAAGAGTTGCCGCTGCATGCGGCCACGCTGGCGCGGATGCAGGCCGAGTTCGAGGCGGCGTTTCAGCTCACCTTCCACCAGGTGCGGCTGCTGGCGCGCGCCGAGAACGACCGGCTCGACGACGCCGGCGGCGCGCTGCTCCGGCTGCTCACGCCACTGGCCAAGCTTTATACCGGCAAGCACGCGGTGGCGCTGGTCAGCGAGGCGCTGGAGAGCATCGGCGGCGCCGGATACCTGGAAGACACCGGGCTGCCGGCACTGCTGCGAGACGCCCAGGTCCTGCCGATCTGGGAGGGCACGACCAACGTGCTGGCGCTGGACGTGCTGCGCGCGCTCAGCGACCAGGCGGCCGGCAGCGCTTACCTGGGCGAGGTCGACGCGCTGCTGGCCGCCGCGGCCGACCCGCGGCTCGAGCCGGCGCTACGGCGGGCGCGCGCGCTGCGGGGTGAGGTCGCGGCTCGCCTGGAGGCCATGGCCGGTACCAGCGAGGACGCGCGCCAGGCCGGCGCCCGAGACCTGGCGCTGGCGATGGCCCGGCTGCTGGCGCTGGCACTGCTGCTGGAGGACGCGATGCACGGGCTCGAGGTACGCGCCGATCCGCGCCCCGCCGCCGCCGCGCTCAATTTCGCCGGGGGTTCGATGGCGCCAGCGGCAGCGACCGATCCGGCCAGCGATCGGCTGCTCGCAGTCGATGTCCTGGAACAACCGAACCGGACACCCGCGACCGTGCGATGCGACTGACGATCATCACCACCGGCGGTACGATCGACAAGATCTACTTCGACGCCAAGAGCGATTACCAGATCGGCGATCCGCAGATCGCCGAAATCCTGCGCGCGTTCAACGTCGCGTTCGAGTTCGACGTGGTCGCGCTGATGCGCAAGGACAGCCTGGACATGAACGATCAAGACCGCGCGCTGATCCGAGCCACGGTGGCGAGTCACGCCAACGATCACTTCATCATTACCCACGGCACGGATACAATGGTCGACACGGCCCGGGCACTCTCGGATCTGGCCGATCGCAATACCGTGGTGCTGACCGGCGCCCTCAATCCGGCGCGCTTCATGGGTTCGGACGCGGTGTTCAATATCGGCTGTGCGGTGGCTGCCTGCCAGACGCTGGACCGCGGCATTTACATCGCGATGAACGGCCGGATCTGGGACCCGCACCGGGTGCGCAAGAACCGCTCATCGAACCGGTTCGAGGCCGACTGAATGGAACGCAACGTACACCTCTGGCGGGGAGCCAAGAACAAACGAGGGAATCCGCGGCTGGAAATGTTCGCGGGCGTCTTCATCGTGCGCGGCGAACAGGCCCACTTGAGCGAGCTGTGCAATAT
This sequence comes from Lysobacterales bacterium, assembly GCA_041633655.1. Classification (GTDB taxonomy): domain Bacteria; phylum Pseudomonadota; class Gammaproteobacteria; order Xanthomonadales; family SZUA-38; genus JBFGYD01. The sequence continues at coordinate 16,726 of JBFJNB010000002.1, forward strand.
CTCTGCCGGCGGGGTCAGCGTCAAGAAACCGGCCAGGTGGAAGCGCGAAGCGGATCGGACCTACCGGCTTTTCTTCGTCCTCGACCAGGCCCGAATTCTGTGCATCAAGGCCGCCGTCGCGCACGAGCAGGACGACACCCTGGGGTTCGAGTTCGCCCCCGGCTACGAGACGCAGGCGCAACAGCTGCTGGCCGAATCGCGCAACTGGCGCTGACAAATTACTCAACACTTAAGGACGATGATGAAAATACTCGTTGGCATCAAACGGGCGATCGATTACAACGTTCGCGTGCAGCTTCGCCCCGACGGGGCAGGCGTAGTCACCGACGGGGTCAAGATGAGCATCAACCCGTTCGACGAGATCGCCCTGGAAGAGGCGCTGCGGATTCGCGAGGCGGGCAAGGCCGAGGAGGTGGTCGCGGTCTCGATCGGGCCGCCTGATGCCCAGCAGCAACTGCGCACCGCGCTGGCGATGGGGGCCGACCGCGCGATCCTGGTGGACACCGCGGAGTCGGTGCAGCCGCTGACCGCCGCGCGGATCCTGCTGAAGATCACGGAGCGCGAGCAGCCCGGGTTGGTGATCGTCGGCAAGCAGGCGATCGACGACGACAACGGCCAGACCGGCCAGATGCTTGCCGCGCTGTGGGGCCGCCCGCAGGCCACGTTTGCGTCCCGAGTGGAGCTCGGCGACGGCACCATGCGGGTGGTCCGGGAGGTCGACGTCGGGCTGGAGACCATCGAGGTCGACCTGCCGGCGGTGATCACTGCCGACCTGCGGCTGAACGAGCCGCGTTTCGTCAAGCTGCCCGAGATCATGAAGGCCAAGCGCAAGCCGCTCGACGTCCTGGCGCTGACCGAGCTCGGGGTCGAGTCCGGCAGTCAGCTCCAGATCGACGCCCACGAGCCCCCGGCCAAGCGCCAGCGCGGGGTCCGGGTCGAGGACGTTCCCGGCCTGGTGGCCGCACTCAAGCAACGAGGACTGCTGTGATGCCCCGCACTCTGATCATCGCCCACCACGACGGCGACCGCCTGAATCCGAGCACCTCCAAGTGCGTGAGCTGCGCCCTGGAGCTCGGCAACGAGATCGACCTGGCGGTATTCGCCGAGGACCCGGCCGCGGTCGCCGCCGAGGCCGCGACCCTGACCGGCGTGACCCGGGTGCTGACCTCGGTCCAGAGCGACTCCGGGCACCGGCTGGCCGCGGTGCTGGCGCCGCAGATCGCAGCGACCGCGGCCGATTACAGCCACCTGCTGGCGCCGGCCACGACCTTCGGCAAAGACCTGATGCCGCGGGTCGCAGCTTTGCTGGGGGTGGCCCAGGTCAGCGATCTGATGGCGGTGGTCTCGCCGTACACGTTCAAGCGCCCGATTTACGCCGGCAGCGTGATCGTCACGGTGACCGCGCCGTCCGACCAGGTGGTAGTGGCCACCGTCAGGATTGCCTCGTACCCGGCCGCCGCGGGCGGCGGGTCGGCTCCGATCGAGCCGCTCGAGGTCACCTGCGAATTGCCCACCCACACCCGCTACCTGGGCCTGGAGGCCTCGGCCGGGGACCGCCCGGACCTGCAATCGGCCGCCCGCGTCGTCGCCGGCGGCCGGGCACTGGCCAGCGCCGAGAATTTCGAGCTGATCTACCAGCTCGCCGACCGCCTCGGTGCCGGGGTCGGCGCCTCGCGCGCCGCGGTCGACGCCGGCTATGTGCCCAACGACACCCAGATCGGACAGACCGGCAAGATCATCGCCCCGGAGCTTTACTTCGCGATCGGCATCTCGGGCGCGATCCAGCACCTGACCGGGATCAAGGACGCCGGCACCATCGTGGCGATCAACAAGGACGCCGACGCGCCGATATTCGAGGTCGCGGACATCGGGCTGGTTGGCGATCTGTTCCAGGTCGTACCGGAGCTGGAACAAGCCCTGGCGGACGGCTGATGGCCCGCGCGCCGGAGGACTGGCTCCCGGCGGACGAATCCAACCCCTGGCGCCGCCGCGAGACGAGACAGGTCTACGCCAATCCCTGGTTCGCGGTCGAGGAGCACCAGGTGGTGCGGCCCGACGGGCGGCCCGGGATCTACGGCGTGGTCAAGCCGGCGCGGCTGGCGCTTGGCATCGTCGCGCTGGATCAGGCCGGCTATACCTGGCTGGTGGGCCAGTACCGCTACCCGCTCGGCCGTTACAGTTGGGAGATTCCCGAAGGCGGCGGCGACCCGCACGCCGACCCGGCCGCCGAGGCCGCGCGAGAGCTCAGCGAGGAAACCGGACTGACCGCCGCCGAATGGCGCCTGATCCAGACGCTTCACACTTCCAATTGCTTCACCAGCGAGACGGCGTTGATCTATCTCGCGCGCGACCTCGTCCAGGGCCGCCCCGCGCCCGACGACAGCGAGCGCCTGCAGGTGGTGCGACTGCCGTTTCGAGTCGCCTTCGAGCTGGCCGCCGGAGGGGTCATCAGCGACGCGATGAGCGTCGCCGCGATCTTCAGGGTCGCCCAACTGCTGGCCGATCTGGACCTGGAGTAGCCGCGGGGCGCGACCGCGGGGTGCGTTTCCAGGCGCCCCGTTCTAGCGTAGAATTCGGCCCCGGACGACGTTTCCTCCCCATTGGCAATCCCGAGCGGCGCGGTCCCAAAAAACCACCAGTGGCAATTGACATCGAAATTCCGGGCTATGAGCTGATCAAGGAAATCGGCTCCGGGGGCATGGCCCGGGTATTCGCCGGTACCCAGCTCTCGCTGGGCCGCGAGGTCGCGATCAAGGTGCTCCGCGCGTCGCTCACCGGGGAGGACTTCAAGCGCCGGTTTCTGCACGAGGGGCAGATGCTGGCGAAGCTGATCCATCCCAACATCGTGCCGATCCACGACATCGGGCAGACCGACAGTGCCTACTACATGGCGATGGAGTACCTGCGCGGCGGGACGCTGACCGAACGCATCCGCGAGGGGCTGACGGTGGCCGAGATCATCCGCATCTGCACCCAGGTCGCGCACGCGCTGAACCTCGCCCACGACCACAAGATCGTGCACCGCGACCTGAAGCCGTCCAATATCATGTTCCGCGACGAGCTGACCCCGGTGCTGACCGATTTCGGGATCGCCCGCAAGACCGATGCCGACCACCGCCTGACCAAGACCGGGATGGTGGTCGGGACTCCTTACTACATGAGCCCGGAGCAGATCACCGGCAAACCGATCGACGGGCGTGCCGACATCTACTCGCTCGGGGTCATGTTCTACGAGCTGTTGGCCGGGGAACTGCCGTTCCGGGCCGAGGAGCCGCTGGCGCTGGCGATGCAGCATGTTCAGACCGAGCCGCCGCCGCTGCCGCAGGGCCTGGCCGAACTGCAGCCGATCATGGATCGGATGCTGGCCAAGAAGCCCGAGGACCGGTTCGCGACGATGCTGGAGTTCTGCCGCGCGATCAAGGACCTGGTGATGACCGAGCAGGCCTTCGCGGCCAAGCTCTCGGGCGAGACCAAGATCTTCAACTCGGATCAGTTTTCCGATCCGCGGTTCGGCTCCGATGCGCTCCGGGTCCCCGAACGCATTTCGCGGGACATGGACCGGGTCGGCGACCGAGGCAAGGTTGCCCCGACCCGGATTTCGCGCGAATCCGGGCGCCGGGTCCAGCCGTCGGCGGCGCCGCGACGGCGCTGGGTGTGGCCGGCCGCCGGCGTGGCGCTGGCGCTGCTGTCGATCCTCGGTGGCGTGTTCTATACCGACGTGGCGAAGCTTTTTTCCGACGGCGCGGCGGGCCTCAGCGAGGCCGACCGGCGGATGGTCGACAACCTGCTCGACCGGGTCAACGGTTACATCATCCGCAACCAGATCGAGAGCCCGCCGGGGGAGAACGCGGTCGAGATGCTCAACCAGGCGCTCGCGCTCGCGCCGCAGTATGGCCCAGCCCAGAAATACGCCTCCCAGATCGCGGTGTTCTACGAAACCGATGCGCGCACCGCACTCGCGGCCGGCGACCGCGAACTGGCGCTGTCCAAGACCAGCAAGGGCCTGGCGATCTCTCCCGGGTATGAGCCGCTGAAGCAGATCAAGGCCGACATCGATACGCAGATCGCGCTCGAGGAAAAGCGGCGCCGCATCGCCGAGCTGCTGGCTCAGGCCGAGGTTCACGTTCAGGCCGGCGAGCTGATCGAGCCGGCGGGTACCAACGCGCTCGAAACCTATCAGGAAGTGCTGGAACTCGACCCGCTGAACGAGACCGCCAGCGAGGGCCGCAAGCAGATTCAGGAATCGCTGGTCGCCGCCGTTCGCGCCGCGATCCAGGCCAACGAACTGGATTCGGCCGCGGCCCGGCTCGCGCGCGCCGAGGCGCTGTTTGGCAGCACTTCGCTGGTCGGGGACGCGCGCGCGGAGCTCGATGCCGAGCAGCGCCGACTCAGAGAGCTGGCCCAGGTCACCGAACTGCTGGCCGAGGGCCGGCGCCTGTTCGAGGCCGGGGCACTGGTCGAGCCGGCCGGCGCCAGCGCGGTCGACCCGTACCAGGCAGTGCTGCGGATCCGCCCGGACGAGCCGGACGCGCTCCGGGGTCTCGCCGACATTGCCGCCGAATTCGAGCGCCGCGCCGCCGCCGCGCTCGCGGGTGAGGACTACAAGCTCGCCGCCGAGCTGGCCGCCTCCGGTCTGCAGGCGGCGCCTGAGCACGACCCGCTGCTCGCGATCCAGCAGCGCGCAACCGAGGCGCTGGGTGCCCGCGACCGAGAGATCCAGCAGACCCTGCAGCAGGCCGAGCGCCTGGCCCAGGGCGGCACCTTCCTCGCCGCCGGCGGCCAGGACGCGCTGAACGCGTACCGGCGGGTGCTGGAACTGGATCCCGAAAACGCCCGCGCGCGACGGGCACTGGCTCAGTTGCCCGACCGGATCTACACCGCTTCCCAGCAGCTCGAGCGCGGCGGGGACTTCGGCGGCGCCCGATCTCTGGTGGCCCGGGCGCGCCAGGAGTATCCGAACGACGCGCGCTTCGACGCGCTGGACAGCCGGCTCGCCGCGGCGATGCAAGCGGAGGCTCGCCGGCAGCGGCTGGCTTCGCTGCTGGCCGATTCGCGCCGGCTGATCGAGGTCGAGCCGCTGACCGGCGTTGCGATCGAGCGCGCCGCGCAGGCGTTGAAGAGGATCATTGCCGAGTATCCGAACGACGTCGAGGTGGTCTCGCAAATCGGCGAACTCACCGCCTCGATCGCGGCCGCGGCCGAGGACATGAGCGCCGCCGGGGAAGACGACCAGGCGCTGGCGTTGATCCGCTCCGGCCTGGGCCAGTTTCCCGATAATGAAAACCTCGCCCTGGCCCGGCGCGACGTCACCGCGCGCAAGACCCGGCGCCAGGAGGAAGAGGCCGCGCGCATCGCCGCGATGTCCGGCAAGCTGGCGATCGATGCGACCCCGTGGGGCGAGGTGGTCGAAATCAAGGACGCCGCCGGCAACACCCGCGCGCTGCCCAGTGACGCGACCACGCCGCTGGTGTTGTCGCTGCTCGAGGGCGATTACCGGGTCACGGTCCAAGGCGGCAGCAGTTCGCGCGCAGTAGCGCTGGAAGTCACCGTGGAGCGCCAGCAACTGGTGCGCCGGCGGGCCGACTTCGAGTCTATGGACGCGGAGCGGTACTTCGAGCGGTCCGGGTGGTAGTCTTGCGCCGCCTGACCGCCGGCCTGCTGCTCGCGGGCGCGTTCGCCGCCCCAGCGCTGGCCGATTTCAAGCGGGATTACCAAAGCGGCCTGGACGCGCTGCGCGCGCAGGACTATTCGGCCGCCGTGCGGGAGCTGGAAAAGGCGGCCGCCGCCAATCCGCAGTCGGTCGAGCGGATGCGTATTTACGGGATGCGCTTCGAGCCGTATCTGCCGCACTACTATCTCGGCGAGGCCCGGTTCGGGGCCGGCGACTGCGTCGGCGCTCTGGCGGCGTGGGCCGAGGCCGAACGCCAGCGGGTCATCACTACCCAGCCGCAATACCAGAGCCTCAAGGACAACCAGGCGCGCTGCGCGGCCAGCCAGGTCGACATCGGCGCGATCGCCGCTACCGCGCGCTCGGCGATCGGCGACCTGGCCACGTCGCTCGGGCGGCTGTCCGGTCTCAAGGACAACCGACTGCTTGCGGAGGACTGGAACGCCTCGCCAGAGTGGCAGTCGGCGCTGGATCAGGGCACCACCGCGCGCAGCGGGCTCGAAACCGAGCTGCGCCAGGCGGTCGCGGCCAGCGACGTCGCCGCAATCGAACGCATCACCGAAGCCGCTGGGCAGTCGCGGCGCGACCTCGACTCCGCTTTCGAGGCCGCGGGTGCCCGCCTGGAGACGCTCGAACGGCAGCAGCGCGAGCGCGTCGCCCGCGAGCGCAACGAGGCCCGGGTCGAGCTGATCCAGGCGATCGCCGCGGCCCGCTCGGCGCTAGGCGAGCCGGTCGTCGACGAGCAGGCCAAGGCGCTGGCGGGGGAACTCCGAACCCTGGCCGAACGCGGCGACGCGCTCGATGCCGGCGCCGCGGTCAGCCAGTACCGCAGCTTGAGCCGTTCGCTCAACGGCAAGCTGCGCGAGTACCGACAGGCGGTCCAGGACTACCGCAACCGGCAACTCGACATCGCCCGCCGCACGCCACCGCCGGAGCTGCTGGAAGCCGCCCGGGCCTACTTTGACGGGCGTTACCAGGAGACCGCGCGGCTGCTGGCGGACCCGGGCCGCTTTTCCGACCCACGGGCCCAGGTCCAGGCCCACCTGTTCCGGGCCGCGGCGCATTACAATCTGTACGTCCTCGCCGGCGAGAATGACCAGACCCTGCTCGCGCGGGCTCAGGACGACGTGCGCTCGGTCAAGCGCTTGAACGGGGGCTACTCCCCTTACTTGGCCGCGTTCCCGCCGAAATTCATGAGCTTCTACGAAGCCACCTTGTAGCCCGATTGACATGGCGCGGGACCGGTGCTTCACTGGGCCGCGTCAAGGAACGCAACGGAACAAGGGGAATGCTATGTACCGTCACAATGTCGTTCGAATCTGCCTGGTCCTGACGGCCGTCGTGCTGTGGCAGGGCCCGACCCTGGCTCAGACCGTCGATCTCGAACCCAACGTATTCGGTTCGGCCGCGTTCCCGAGCCTGCCGGTCGACATCCTGCCGCCCGGGGCCCGTGCGCTCGGTCTGGCGGGGGCGTTCGGAGCGGTCGCCGACGATGCTACCGCGGCGGAAGCCAATCCGGCCGGGTTGACCATCCTGAGTCAGGCGGAACTGTCGATTCACCTGCGCGACACCGACTACAGCGTCCCGTTCGTCGATCCCGAGGCGCTCGACCCGGCGCTGTTCGGTCCGGCGACCTCGCCGCTGATCAAGGAATACGAGGACAGCGTCACCAACGTCTCGTTTGCGAGCTTCGTCAAGCCATTCGAGCGTTGGGTCGTGTCCGGCTTCTACACCAACCAGCTGGATCTCCAGGGCAGCACGCTGGAGACCATCACCGACACCGTGAACCTGGACGTGTTCGGTAACAGCAAC
>JBFJNB010000003.1:0-21144 GCA_041633655.1 Lysobacterales bacterium
CACCGGCGCCGGCGTGCTGCGCCTGCTCGAAGTACAGCGCCCCGGCGGGCGGCCGCTCGCGGTGGCCGATTTCCTGAACTCCCGCGAGCTTCGCCCCGGACAGCGCTTCGAGCCCCTGCCGAACGCTGGGTCAACGCGTTGACCCAACTGCAACCGACGTGAAGCGAGACTCGTGCCATACCCAGGCCCGGCTCCGGGTGGCGGCCGCGACCGTACTCCACCGGGTCCTGGTGCGCGGCCGCTCGCTGACCGACGCACTGTCCTCGGACGCCGATCTGCCGGAGCCGGCCCGCCTGCGCGCGATCTGTTACGGCGTGCTGCGCCACCTGCCGCTGTTGCGCGCCCTGCTGCGCGGGCTGATGCGTTCGCCGCTGAAGTCGCGCGAGGCCGAGCTGGAAATGCTGCTGCTGGCAGCAATCTTCGAGCTCGGCTGGATGCGCACCCCGGAGCACGCGGTGATCCACGAGGCGGTGAGCGACGCCCGGGCGCTGGGCAAGTCTTGGGCCACCGGCCTGGTCAACGCGGTACTGCGGGCCTATCAGCGCGCCGGCAAACCCCGCAGCGCACCCGACCTGTCCGCGGAGGAGCGCCTGCTGCACCCACGCTGGCTGATCGAGGCGCTGGGCGCCGACTGGCCGCAGGAGTTCGAGGCGATCATCGCGGCCAACAACGCGCCGGCTCCGCTGTGGCTAAGGGTCAACGCGGCCCGGGGCAACGTCGAAGACTACCTCCGGCGCCTGAGCGATGCCGGCATCGAAGCGGCCGCCCACCGCTGGGCGCCGCATGCGCTGCGACTGGAGCGCCCGGTCGCGGTCGAACACCTGCCCGGCTTCGCCGAGGGCGAGGTCTCGGTGCAGGACCTGGCGGCACAACTGGCCGCACCGCTGCTCGCGCCGCGGTCGGGTCAGCGCGCGCTCGATGCCTGCGCCGCGCCGGGCGGCAAGAGCGCTCACCTGCTGGAGCTCAATCCCCGAATCGAGCTGACGGCCCTCGACGTCGACCCCGCCCGCAGCGAGCAGATCGGCGCCACCCTGGCGCGGCTCGGGCTCGAGGCCCGGGTCGTCGTGGCCGACGCCGCCGACGATGCCTGGTGGGACGGTCGCCCATTCGAGCGTATCCTGCTCGATGCGCCGTGCTCGGCGACCGGGGTCATTCGCCGTCACCCGGATATCAAATGGTTGCGGCGCGATGCTGACCTGGACGCGCTCAGCCGGACCCAACGCCGCCTGCTGCGGGCGTTGTGGCCAAAGCTGGCGCCCGGGGGGCGGCTTTTGTACGCGACCTGCTCGGTACTGGCGCGCGAGAACCAGCAGGTCGTGGCCGCGTTCCTCGCCGACCATGCCGATGCCCGCGCGGTTCCGATCGAGGCGGAGTGGGGCCGGGAGCGCGGTCCGGGCCGCCAGGTAGTGAGCGGAGAAGACGATGCCGACGGTTTTTACTACGCGCTGCTGGAAAAGCGCTGAGCCGCCGTCGCGGGTGTCGCCGGGATTCGTCGCCGCGGCGCTACTGGCGCTGCTCCTGGCGGCCGGCTGCGCGGCAGATTCGAGTCCGCCGCCGGCCTCGCTGGAGGTCGTCGCGATCGATTGGGTCCAGGGACCGAATTCGGCCCGGCTGCAGGCGAGTCTGGACCACCACCTGAGCGGGCCGGTGCTCGACGCCCTCCACAACGGCGTGTCGCTGACGTTCGTCTGGGAGCTCGAATTGATCGCCGAACGCGATTGGCTTTGGGACCCCCGGGTGTGGTCGATGAGCGAGGGCCGGCAGCTCAGCTACCGCTCGCTCAGCCGCCGCTATACCGTCAGCGTCGGAGGCGTGCACACGGCCACCAGCTTTCCCGACGTGGAGCGGGCGGTCGCGGCGCTGTCGCGCCTGGAGCGGGTCGTGGCGCTGCCGCGCGCGCTGCTCGATCAGACCGCCCGCCCGCGTCTGCGCTTCCGCACCCGCCTCGACATCGCCGCGCTGCCGCCCCCGCTGCGCCTGCCCAGCTATCTGTCGCCGGCGTGGCGGCTCGACTCGGGTTGGTACGAGTTCAGTCCCGACTGAAGCTGCCGCGCTATCATGAGCCCATGAGGAATCACCACCGATGGCGATGAGCGAGGAACGCGGCGTCCAGCGCTTTTTCCAGCGCACGCTGCCGGTGATTTCCGCCGTCGTGCTGCTGCTGGCCGCACTGTACCTGGCCGGCGACGCAACCCGGGGTCTGAGCGGGTTCAGCGACTACTACCTGTGGGTGTTCGCGCTGGCGGGGGTTGCGCTGCTGGTGCTGGCCGGCGCGATCGGCCATCGCCTGTACCGGCTGATCCGGCAACTTCGCGCACGCGCGCCCGGTTCGCGGCTGACGCTGCGCCTCGTGATCCTGTTCGTGGTGCTCGCGGTGCCGCCGGCCAGCGTGGTTTACCTGTTCTCGGTCGATTTCCTGAACCGCAGCATCGACAGCTGGTTCGACGTCGACGTCGAACAGGCGCTCGACGACGCGCTCGAGATCGGACAGCGCTTTCTCGAAGTTCAGAAGATCGAAAAGCAGACGCTGACCCGCCGCCTCGCGCGCCGCCTGGCCGACCTCGAGGACCGGCGGCTGTTGTCGAGCCTGCGCAACATGGTCGGCGAAACCGAGGCCATCGAGCTGACCGTGCTCTCCTCCGGCGGCCGCGTGATCGCAACCTCCAGCCGCGACTTCGACCGGTTCGCGCCGGACCTGCCGTCGGATTTCGTGCTGGTGCAGGCGCGCCGCGGCGGCTACGTCGACTCGGAGCCGCTGGAAGAGGGCGTGCTGCAGATCCGGGTGCTGCAGACCGTGCCGGACAGCCGCATCGGCAGCGAGCGACTGCTGCAGGGGATCTTTCCGGTTGCGCAGGGTTTTGACGAGCAGGCCGACAAGGTCGAGCGCGAGTTCGAGCGCTACCAGAACCTGAAGTTCCTGCGCACCCAGTTGAAACGGAGCTTCCAGTTGATCCTGTCGCTGGTGTTGCTGTTGAGCGTGCTGGTCGCGGTGCTGCTTGCGTTCAACACCGCGCGCCGGGTAGTGCAGCCGATCGGGCGCCTCGCCGACGCCACGCGCGCGGTCGCCAGCGGCGACTACGCGCGCCGTCTGCCGGTCCCGGGGCGCGACGAGCTCGGGTTCCTGGTTGCCTCCTTCAACACCATGACCCAGGAGATCGCGCGCACCGCGGCCGAGGCCAGCGCCAGTCGCCGCCAGGCCGAGGAGCGCCGCGACTACCTCGAGGCGGTGCTCGGTCGGCTGTCCTCGGGGGTGCTCAGTTTCGATCAGGTCGGCCAGCTGAAAACCGCCAATCCGGCCGCCGGCGAAATCCTCGGCGTCGACCTCGGGGCCTACCTGGGCTCGACCCTGGACACGGTCGCGGCCAGCCATCCGCACCTGCGCCCGCTGGTCGAGCTGATCGAACGCCGACGCGCAGACGCGCGCGACTGGCAGCGCGACTGCCTGCTGGAACGGGGCGCCCAGCAACAGGTGCTGACCTGCCGCGGGGCACGGCTGCCGGGCGACGATCAGGGCGGCGGGGCGGTGCTGGTGTTCAACGACATGACCGACCTGGTGCGGGCCCAGCGCGAAGCCGCCTGGGGCGAGGTCGCGCGGCGCCTGGCGCATGAAGTCAAAAATCCGCTGACCCCGATTCAACTGTCGGCCGAACGCCTGCGCCACAAGTATCTGCCGAAGATGCCCGCGGCGGAGGCCGCGGTGCTCGATCGCGCCACCCGCACCATTGTCGCCCAGGTCGAGGCGTTGAAGACCATGGTCAACGCCTTCAGCGACTACGCGCGCGCGCCATCTCTGCAACTGGAGCGGCTGCGCCTGAGCGAGTTGGCCGCGGAGATTCTCGACCTGTACGAGCAGGGCGGCGGAAGGCTCAAGGTCGACGCCGACTGGATGGCCTCCGAGCCCAACGTGCTGGCCGATCGCGGGCGCATCCGCCAGTTGCTCCACAATCTGGTCAAGAACGCACAGGAGGCGGTGGGTGACGGCGAGCTCAAGCTCGCGCTGAGCACCCGTCTGGAGTGGCGCAACGACCGCCCGTGGCTTTGCTTGAGCATGCGCGATAACGGTCCCGGACTGCCGCCCGGGGTGGTCGAGAACCTGTTCGAGCCGTACGCCACGACCAAGGAACGCGGCACCGGCATCGGCCTTGCGATCGCGAAGAAAATCGCCGAAGAGCACGGCGGTGAGATCCACGCGCGCAACGCAGCAAACGGGGGCGCGGTGTTCGAATTTCGCCTGCCGGTGGAAGTCGGCGAAGCGGCCGCAGGCAGCGGCCACCACCGCGCGCGCACATCCGGGATATAATCCGGCCCAAGCCCTCGCTCCCGATCACCAACAACAATGATCCGCACGCTAGCCCCGAACAATCCGTCATGGCATCGGCCAATATCCTAGTCGTCGACGACGAGCCGGACATTCGTCGGCTGGTGCAGGAAATCCTCGAGGACGAGGGATACACCGTGCGGGTCGCCGAGAACGCCGCGGCCGCGCGCCAGGCCCGCCGCGCGCGCAAGCTCGATCTGGCCCTGCTGGACATCTGGATGCCGGACACCGACGGGATCACGCTGCTGGCCGAGTGGGCCGGCACCTCCGGGCTCCCGTTTCCGGTGATCATGATGTCTGGTCACGGCACGCTGGAGACCGCGGTCGAAGCGACCAAGCTCGGCGCCTACGACTTCATCGAAAAACCGATTTCGCTGGCCAAGCTGCTGCTGACCGTCGAGCGCGCGCTGGAGGCGGGCACCCTGAGGCGCGAAAACGAAGGCCTGCGCAAGGATCAGGCACCGGTGGTGGAGCCGGTCGGGACCAGCGCGGCGATACGCGCCTTGCGCGATCGGTTGGCGCGGGTGGCCAAGCACGATACCTGCGTGCTGCTGAGCGGCGAGCCGGGGGTCGGCAAGGCCACCGTCGCGCGCTATCTGCACACGCTCGGTCCGCGCGCCCGCGGGCCGTTCGTCGACTTGGGGCTAGGTTCGATCGACGCCGAAAACCCGGCGCGAGAAATTTTCGGCGCCGAGACCGAGGGCCAGGTCGTTTACGGGCGGCTGGAGCAGGCCAACGGGGGCACGCTGTTTCTGGACGAGGTCACCGACCTGGACCCGGACACTCAACTGCGCCTGGCCGGCGCGCTGGACAGCCGTACCCTGACCCGGGTCGGCGGCCACGAGCCCGTCGAGATCGACGTGCGGGTGATTGCCTCCACCCGTCGCAACCTGGACGAGGAAGTTCGCGCCCAGCGTTTTCGCGAGGAACTGTATTATCGGCTCAACGTGGTGCCGCTGCGAGTGCCGCCGCTGCGCGAGCGGCCCGAGGACATCCCCGACCTGCTGCGCTACTACACCGACTACTTTCCCACCCAGGACAACCTGCCGTACCGCCATTTCGCGGTGGCGGCGCAGAATCGGCTGCGCAACCACCCGTGGCCGGGCAACGTGCGGGAATTGAAGAACCTGGTGCAGCGGCTGTTGATTCTCGGCGCCGGCGAGATCGAGGTGGCCGAAGTCGAGGCCGCCCTCGGTGCCGGCCCGCGCGCCGCCGAGGGCGTGGTCTTGGAAGGGGTCGACTTCAGCCTGCCGCTGCGCGAGGCGCGCGAGCAGTTCGAGCGCGCCTACCTGATCGCCCGGCTGAAAGAAACCCGCGGCAGCGTCGGGCGCCTGGCCCAGGTGGCCGGGATGGAGCGCACCCACCTGTACCGCAAATTGCGGGCGCTCAAGATCGATCCCAAGGGCGTGGTCGACGATGACTGATCGGGTAGAGATTCTGTGAAGATCATCATTCTGGGCGCCGGGCAGGTGGGGGCGACCGTCGCCGAGAGCTTGGCCAGCGAGGAAAACGACATCACGGTCGTCGACACCGACCAGCAGCGCCTTTCCGAACTCAAGGACAAGCTGGACATCCGCACCGTGCTCGGCAACGCCTCGCATCCGACCGTGCTCACCCGCGCCGGGGCCGAGGACGCGGACATGGTGGTGGCACTGACCAACTCAGACGAGATCAACATGGTTGCGTGCCAGGTCTGCTACACGATCTTCCACACCCCGACCAAGATCGCGCGCGTGCGCGCCGGCGAGTACCTGCGCTATCCGGAGCTTTTTTCCGGCGAGCACTGCCCGGTAGACGTGCTGATCAGCCCCGAGCAACTGGTGACCGAGCACGTCCAGCGCCTGATCGAGTACCCGGGCGCGCTGCAGCTTCTCGATTTCGCAGGTGGCCGGGCGCAACTGGTGGCGGTGCAGACGGTTTTCGGCGGCGCCCTGACCGGGCACCGGATCGCGGATCTGAAGGGCATGCTCTCGCCGAACCTGGAAATCAGGGTCGCGGCCATCTTTCGCCAGGACAAGGCGCTGGTACCGGATGGCGACACCGTCATGGAGGTCGACGACACGGTGTTCTTCCTGGCCGCCCGGCGGCAGATTCGCACGATCATGAGCGACTTGCGGAAACTCGAAAAACCCGCCCGCCGGGTGATCCTCGCCGGCGGCGGCAACATCGGCGCCAACCTGGCCGCGGTGATCGAGGACCGCTATCTGGTCAAGATCATCGAGCGCTCGACCGAGCGCGCCGAGGCGATCGCCGACACGCTGGAGAAGACCATCGTTTTGGTCGGGGACTGCGCCGACGAGGATCTGCTCAGGGAGGAGAACATCGACCAGACCGACGTGTTCTGCGCGCTGACCAACGACGACGAGGCCAACATCCTGTCGTCGATGCTGGCGCGCTCGATGGGCGCGCGCCGCGTGATCACGCTGGTCAACCGCTCCGCTTATGTGGACATGATGGAGGCCGGGCGGATCGACATCGCGGTGGTACCGCAGCAGATCACGATCGGGGCGTTGCTGGCCCACGTCCGGCGCGGCCATGTGGTCCGGGTGCACGCGCTCAAGCGCGGCGCGGCCGAGGCGATCGAGGCGGTCGCCCACGGTGACCATCGCAGCTCCCGGGTGGTCGGGCGGGCGGTGGAGGAGATTCCTCTGCCGAGCGAGGTGACCATCGTCGGCATCGTGCGCGGAGACGAATTGATATTCGCCCACCACGACACGATTATCGAAACCGAGGACCACGTGATCCTGCTCGTGCTGGAGAAGCGCCGCATCTCCGAAGTCGAGCGCCTGTTCCAGGTCGGCGCGACCTTTATGTAAGTGCGCGTCAAGTCGATACAACGCATCGTGGGCGTGCTGCTGGTTCTGTCCAGCATTACCATGCTGCCCCCGGCACTGGTCGGCTACTGGTATGAGGACGGTTCCACGCTGGCGTTTCTGGAGGGATTCACGCTGCTGCTCACCCTCGGCGTGATCTGCTGGTGGCCGGTGCGCCGGGTGCGTCGCGACCTGCGCATCCGCGATGGCTTTATCGTCGTGGTCGCCTGCTGGCTCGTGTTCGGGCTGTGCGGCTCGCTGCCGCTGGTGTTGTCGGCCTCGCCGTCTTTGAGCGTGACCGATGCGGTGTTCGAGTCGATGTCGGGGCTGACGACCACCGGCGCGACGGTGCTGACTGGGATCGACTATCTGCCGCAAGGAATTCTGTTTTATCGTCAGCAACTGCAATGGCTTGGCGGCATGGGGATCATCGTGCTGGCCGTCGCGGTGCTGCCGATGCTGCGCATCGGCGGCATGCAGCTTTACCGAGCCGAAACCCCGGGGCCGGTGAAGGACAACAAGCTGACCCCGCGCATCGCGGAAACCGCCAAAGCCCTTTGGTATCTATATTTCTGGCTCACGGTAATCTGCGCCCTGGCTTACTGGATGGCTGGGATGTCGGCCTTCGACGCGGTCGGACACGCGTTTTCCACCGTCGCTATCGGTGGTTTTTCGACCCATGATTTGAGCATCGGTTATTTCGATAATCAGGTCATCGAAAGCATCTGCATGCTGTTCATGTTCTTGTCCGGCATGAACTATGCCCTGCATTTCATGGCTTGGCGTCGCGCGTCGATGTCGCCGTACTTGAGCGATCCCGAACTGAAAGGCTATGCGACGTTGCTCGCGGTGGCGTGCATTTTCTGCACGTGGCAGTTGTGGGCCAGCGGAACCTACCCGGATTTTCTCGAGGCGTTGCGTTACGGGATGTTTCAGGTCATCTCGATCGCGACCACAACCGGCTTCAGCACCGACACTTTCTATCTCTGGCCCGGGTTTCTGCCACTTCTGCTGTTGTTGCTCAGTTGCGTGGGCGCTTGCGCTGGTTCGACCGGCGGCGGAATGAAGGTGATTCGCATTCTGTTGCTGTATAAGCATGGTTTACGCGAGATCACCCGGCTGATCCATCCCAACGCGATCATCCCGATCAAGCTGGGCAACCGCAGCGCATCCGAAAAAGTCATTCAGTCGGTGTGGGGCTTTTGCTCCCTGTACATCGTCTGTTTTTGCGTGATGTCGGTGATCCTCACCGGCATGGGGCTGGATCTGGTTACCGCGGTTTCCGCGGTGATCGCCTGTATGAACAACCTCGGTCCGGCGCTCGGCCAGGCTGGACCTCATTACGCCGATCTGGCGCCGGCGGCGAAATGGATCCTGAGCCTGGCGATGGTGATGGGCCGCCTGGAGATCTTTACGCTGCTGATTCTGTTCACGCCGGTGTTCTGGCGTGACTAGTAATAGCAAAGCGCTGGCGCGGTTCGAGGCGATGCTGGCTGCCGGGCAGGACAATGCACTGCTGCGCCTGTCGCTCGGGCAGGGCTATCTCGCCCAGGGTGATCAACGCGCCGCCTTAGAACATCTTTCGCGCGCGGTAGAGTTGCAGCCCGATTACTCGGCGGCCTGGAAATTCCTCGGGAAAGCCCATGAATCGGCCGGCGACCCGGAGTCAGCAATGGAAGCCTATCGCCGCGGAATCGAGGTCGCCAGGGCGCGCGGCGACCTGCAACTAGTGCGAGAAATGACGGTTTTTCTTCGCCGCATCGAAAAACCTCGATCTTGACCGGGGCTCGAGCGACCCCACTTTGTGGTCCGCGACGGCACCAATCCTATGCTTTCGCCGGAATCTATATTATATTCGTGCGGCAAAACAACGAACTGTACGTTTTGGATGCAGTTCGCGCGCATTGAAAAACAATGGCTGCCTCGCTAACGATCGTTTGCAACGAGAGATACACACACCCCCCAGCAACGCGCGACTTCGCGCTGCAATGAGCCAACTCAAAAAAGGAAATCGAACATCATGTTACCCACAAAAGCTCTGAAGATAACAATCAAGGTGCCTCGCGGCACCAAGGCCGGCGATACGGTTGCCAAGAAGGCGCAGGCCGCCGCTCAAGCCGCGGTCAATGAATACGGCGATATCTTCAGCACGGTCGCCAAGCTCAACGCGCAGGGAATCGCGATCACGGTCGAGGAACTGCTGGGCCGCAGGTCGGCCAAGCCGGCCAGCCCGGTCAAGAAGAAGAAAAAGAAAACCCGCAAGAAGATCGGGCGCAAGAAGGTCGCGCGGCGCAAAGTAGGGCGCAAGAAGGCAGGTCGCAGAAAAGTCTCGAAGGTGGCGCGCCGGAAGGTGGGCCGCAAGAAAGCACCGCGCAGGGCTGCCGCGGCCGTGCGCAAGGCCGCCGCCGCACCGAAGAAGCGCAAGTCCAAGCGCACGGTTTTGTCCGACGAACAGCGCAAGGCGCTTACCGATCGGCTCCGCGCGGGCGCCACCGCCGCAAAAGCGGCCGCCGAGTTCGGCGTGTCCACCGCGACGGTCAATAACATCAAGCGCGCCGCCGGCCTGACCAAACCGCGCGCCAAGAAAGCGGCGAAGAAATCCGGGGAATAAAAAAGCCACCATATGCGCGCCTGGCCGCCGGCACAGGGATGTGCGCCGTCAGGCCATCTTCCGCCGCAAGTAATCACGCAACAGGATTAGCGATTACGCTTGCGGATCACCAGCTTCAGGCCGGACCAGGTCTCGTCCACCGCGCATACCTTGACGTCGACCAGGCCGAGCGGCAGCGCCTCGGCCCGGACGTCGTTTTCGAGGATCTCGCTGGCGATCCCGGAGGCCTTCTTCGGCCACGATACCCAGATCATCCCGTCGCGCCGAATCCGACTCAGCATCTTCGGCAACTCTTCCCTGAGCTCGCGCCGGGAACGGGTAAACAGGTGATAGAGGTCGACTTCGCGGGTCAACCTGGACGACAGCACAACCCCCGGGGGCAGCGGCTCCAGCAGCTCGGGGTAATGTTCCGGCGCATTCTGAGTCCGGACCCGGGCGCCGGGCTTGATCCCGAGCTTCTTGGCCAGCGGCGTCCCGGAATACCCTGCCATCGGAATGCCCCGCGAAACTCCTGCGACAGACTGCTAGGTCATGCAGAACGCGTTGAGCTTGTTGCCGTCGGGGTCGCGAAAATAACCGGCGTAAAAGCCGGTGTCGCCGCGCGGACCCGGCGCACCCTCGTCGGTTGCGCCAAGCTCCAGCGCCCTGGCGTGCAGCGCATCGACTTGCTCCGGCGACCCCATCGCGAGCGCTACCATGACGCCGTTGCCGACCGTCGCGGGCTTGCCGTCGAACGGTCTGATGATCGATAGCGCGGGAGACTTCGGCGACGTGGCCCAGGCGACGAAGGTCTCGGTCTCCATCAGCCGCCCCGCCCCCAGTTCCGCCAGCAGCGCGTCATAGAACCGGCCCGCGCGCTCGAAGTCGTTGGTGCCCAGGGTAACGTATCCGATCATTGCGCTCTCCCAGCGGTTGGTGCCGGGATCAGCTTAACCCACAAAAGCACGTCATCGGTGTCTTTTTCAATCGGATGGAAGCGGCGCGCGGGCGCTGCCGAGCAGGCGGCGAAACGAGTGGTGGTCGGTGAAATCGGAAACCAGGGACTCTGCCCCGACCCGTCTCAGGCTGGCCTGGCCGGCGCGGTCGCCCACGCCGACGAACGGGATCCCGAGGCGCCGGCATGCGGCGACATCCCACACGCCATCGCCCACGTAGACCAGCCGATCGAACTCGGCGACCCGGTAGAAGGCCCGGGCCCGCGCGACCGCGCGCAGCACGATGTCTTCGCGTCGGACCGCGTCGTCACCGGTGGCGCCCGGCAGCTTGGTCAGCGGCAGCCCGGCGCTTTCGGACTTGATCTGCGCCGAGCGCCGCCAGGCGCCGGTACCGTAGGCCACGGCGATCGCGGGGTCCGCCGCCAGCGCGGCCAGCATCGCGTCCGCCCCCGGCACCGGTATGAACGCCTCGCGGGCGCAATGCTCGTTCAGCAGCCCGAAGAAGCATTGCTTGAAGCGGCGGGTTTCGGCGGCGGTCGGGGCGCGAGCGTGGACCTCGAAGAAGAGCTCCCGGAAAATCCCCGGGTCGGTGGTGTCGCGGCACTCGGCCCAGCGGGCGCCGTTGTCGAGGCCGAGCTCGTGCAGCGCCTGGGTGTAACAACGGGCGTCGGCCTGCATGCTCTGAAGCAGCGTGCCGTCGATGTCGAACACCGCCAGGATCACCGCGCTACCCTGCAACCGCGGCCAGCGGACGGTCTCGAAACGCCTCGCTCACCGGTTGCTACTTTTGTTCTAGTAGCCAGTCGACCAGCGCCTGAAGCTCCTCGTCGGTCCCCTTGAAGCCGTGCGCGCCCCGCCCCGCGACGGTCAGGTCCTGCTTGAGGTAGATCGCCAGCGAGGCCGGCTGGTAACGCGCTGCCAGCCCGCCCAAGTCCGGGCCGCGCATGCGGGCCTTGCCCCTGGCCTCGATTCCGGCCGCGCCCACCGCGTGGCACTTCACGCAACCGTTGCCGCGCCACACCTGGCGGCCCGCGTCGCGCGCCGCCGCCGAATTCACCGCCACGCCCATCAGCGCGACCAGGCTGATCAATGGAATTCTCATCTCAATCCTCGTTATCGCTTTTCTTTCACTCATCGCCCTTGGGCTCCGCCGCGGCCAGGCGCGCGTACTTGCCGGCGCCGAGAAAATGCAGCGACACGTAGGGCTCGTCGCCCACCACCCAGCTATCGTGCGGCTCGGGCGGGATATGGAACAGATCGCCGGGCCGCATTTCGATCACCCGGCCGTCGGCAAACGCGGCGGTCGCGCACCCGGACAGAACCATGCCCACGTGCTCGACCGAGCACCGCGCCTGCCCCAGGTCCGGACCCACATGGACCGACCATTTCCAACCGGGCTGATAGGTGGCGCGGCCGATCGTCATCCCGC
This sequence comes from Lysobacterales bacterium, assembly GCA_041633655.1. GTDB lineage: Bacteria > Pseudomonadota > Gammaproteobacteria > Xanthomonadales > SZUA-38 > JBFGYD01. Next base: position 12,107 of record JBFJNB010000003.1, read on the forward strand.
CCAGGGTCACGGTCTCGAACCGCCCGTGGGCGAACTGGGTCACCTGATCCGGTTCGTCGAATCGCTTCAGGATCATTTCGATCAATGTTTTACTCCAACGGGATTCGATCGTGATGTTGCGCCAGCCAGCCGTCGAAGGTTAGCAGATCGGGATTGAGCTTGCGTGAGGCTTCGGTGCTGCGCCGGGCGCAGTACGCCTGCTCGAATTCCTGTTTGAACTGGTACATGTTGGCCAGCTCCGCGGCCCCCGGTGCCCCGGAATTGCGCAAGGCTTCGATCGGCACCGCCTGGTAGCGCACTTCCCGGCCCAGCGCGACCGCCAGCGAAGCGGCCATCTGCGCTCCGGTCAGGTGCTCGCCGGCGATGCCGACCGGGCGGCCGTGGTAGTCGCGACCCGCCCTGAAGATTCCATAGGCGCACCGGCCGATGTCCTCGGCGGCGATGCCGGGCATCTTGTGGGTCCCCATCGGCAGCGCGAACACCAGCACCCCGTCGGGACCCGGCTTGGGCCCGAGGCCGTAGTGGATCAGGTTGTCCCAGTAGAAGCTGGTGTAAAGGAGCGTGGTCGGGACCGCGAGCTCGGCGAACGCCCGGTCGGACTCCCCCTTGGCGTCGAAGTGCGGGACCTTGTACTCGCCCTGCAGGGTCGGCATGCGCGGGTCATCGAGAGCGATGAAATCGCGCGTATCCTCGAGCGTGGACCAGATTACGTGCTTCAGTCCGGTGGCCTTGGCCGCACGCGCCATGTTCGACGCATGAGCCTTTTCGACCGCGGCCGAGAAATGCTCCATGAAGGCGGTGACCAGGAACGCGCCGTGCGCGCCCGCGAACGCGTCCGCCAGCGCCGACTCGTCGTCCAGATCGGCGGTCACGATTTCGGCGCCGAGCCGGGCCAGCGCGAGCGCCCGCTCCGAGCCGGGATCGCGGGTGATCGCGCGCACCGCGAACCCGCCCTCCGGGTCGGCGAGGATCGCGCGCGCCAGGCCGCCGCCCTGAGCGCCGGTCGCACCCACCACGGCAATCATCTTCTCTTTCATCTCGTCGTCTCCTTTGAGGTTCAGTGGTCCTCGGCCCGGCTGGCGACCGCCGGGCTGCTGCGCGGGTAGCGTGGCAACGCGTCCCGGATCTCGAACCAAATGATGCGCGAGTCCGTCCAGACGTGGTCATCGATGGTTACCCGATCGGGTTCGTCGAGGCTCCCCACGGCTACCTGGACCCGGTCGGCGAGCACGTCCTCGTGCATCGACACGGTGCTCCCGCAGGTCGGGCAGAAGCCGCGCTCGGCGTGGCGCGAGGAGCGATAGCGCGCCGGTTCGCCCCGCTCCCAGCGGAACCCATCGCGCGCAAAATGCACGAACCCCAGCGCCGGTGCCCCCGAGTGCCGCCGGCACATCGCGCAGTGGCAGATCACGCCGCGCAGCGGCGCCGCGGTGGCACGATAGCGCAGCGCACCGCACAGGCAACCGCCCCGGTAAATCTCGTTCGGCATCGTTCGGTCTCCGGTACGGGTGATCATGGCCTCAGCTTGCCAGCCGGCGGGTCTTCAGGAAATGGGCCAGTGCCGCGTAGACGAGCGCCGCGCCCACGCTGTACCAGTTCGGAAACAGAGCCAGCCAGCGACTGTCGTCGACCGCGATCGACCACGCATGCAGCGCCGCGGTCGTGATCAGCAGCCCGGTCGCCAGCGCGAACACCGCCTTGTGCCAGAGCCCCGGCAACACCAGGCGGCGGGCATAGGCGATACAGCCGATGCCGGCATAGGCCGGCAGGACGACCAGCAGCGCGTGCACCGAGATCGGCATCTCGGCCACCGGAAGGCCCACGGTGAGCCGCAGCACGTGGGCGACCGCCCCGGCACCGAGCACCAGCGCGCCGACTTTGGCAAAGGACCTGCGATAAAGCGCGGCCCAGGCGGCCGCGCGCGGCACCCAGCGGGGCACGGTGCGGCGGTAGTCAGCATACGACGGGCCGAACTTGCGGCGTAGCGCGCGCTCCTCATAACCGAGGATGAAGACCTGAAACAGACCCGCCATCAGCAGCAGGTAATACCCCAGCCGCGGCTCCCGAAACAACAACGCCTCGCCCCCGATCACCGCCAGCACCCCGACGTACATCGGGTTGCGGCAATACCGGTACGGCCCGCCGATGACCAGCCTCGTGGGCGGATCGACCGGGGCCGGGGTGCCGCGCCCGGACCAGGCGAAGTCGAACGCGCAGCGGAAATAGAGCGCCGCCCCGAGCACCATCGGTACCAAGCCCACGGCCGAGACCCCCAGCCAGTCGGCCGCGGCCGCGTCGTCGAGCAGAAGATAGGGCACCAGCGCCGTGACCGTGCCGGGCACCAGCAGCGTGAACAGGCCGACCTTGACCCATAGCCAGGCTGCTCGTTTGGTCACGGCAGCGGGGGATATTTGGCCGCCAGCCTGGCGACCGTATTGAGCCCGCGCAGGGTCGCGACCACGCCCAGCTCCCGCTCCAATACCGCGTTGGAAAAGACCGACTCGCTTTGACGCGTGCGACACCACCAGTACATCTCGCGCCCGGATGGGAAAAACCGGTCGTCGGCGGTCTCGAGTTCGGCCAGGCGAGCCCGGGCTTCGGCGTTCAGCGGTGCCTTGAGAAACGCCACGTTCAGCGCCCCCGCCGACGCCTTTGCAGCCGCGCTCAGCGCTCCGCACTCGACAATCCGGACCGCGTCGTCGGGGGTGCGCAGAAACGTCGCCACCGGGTATCCGAGCTCGGCTTCCAGGTGTGCTTCGATCCGCCTCTCAAGCGCTCCCGGCGCCTCGTCCGATCGGTCGAAGATCACGTTGCCGCTGGCAATGAAGGTCTCGACCGCGGTCAGGTCCAGCGCCTCGAACAGGTGTCTGAGCCGGTCCATTTTGACGGTGCGCCCGCCGACGTTGATCGCGCGCAGGAAAGCGAACAGGCGCGGCCGCATCATGAGGTTCCGGCGCGCTCGGTCGAGCCCCGCGGTCGGACCACCAGGTCGACTTGAACCGCGGCGCCGTAGGGCAGTTGCGCCGCGCCGGTGGCCTGCTCGACAGTGCCGCGCGCCTGCATTGGCTCACGCCCGACCCGAGCGACCAGCGGGGCGCGGATGGCGCGGCTGGTAGACCCCGAGGCGGCCGCCGCCGGGCAGCGCCACGTGGGTCAGATCGCCCCAGCCGAGGCGCTGGATCGAGTCGCAGTCGACCCGCTGCGCCCGCATTTCGGCGACGAAAGCGTCGATGTCTTCGCACATCAGATAGAACTCGTGTACGTCGTTCGACTCCGACGGGTGGACCGCGACCTCGGCCGGCGGCAGGGCGAAGATCAGCCAGCCTTCGCCGGCGTCGACCGAATCGAGCTTCAGCGCGTCGCGCAGGAACGCGCGGTCGGCCACCGGGTCCCGGCTGTAGATGATCGCGTGCGCTCCGCTGAGCTTCATCGCCGATCATCCCGGCGCAGCGCATTCAGCCGATCGAGGCTCGGCTGCGGCCAATAGTCGGAGCGCCGGTAGAACTCGGCCACCGCCGGGGTACCGGTGGGCAGCACCACCCACGGCTGCTTGGAGGCGGTGAAGATATGGATGTCCGGCGGCAAGCGGTCTGGGTCGTCGAGCGTCCCGACCCGAACGAACGAGACCGCATCACCGGCGCCGGCGTAGTGGCTCCAGACGGCGATCCAGCACCGCGGGCAGCGCGCGATCTTCTGGCCTTTGCCGCTTGCAGACGGCGTGTCCACCAGTTCGACCTCGCCAGCCATCAGCTCCACTCGATCGGCCTCGATCATCGCATTGAGCGCGAACGACGCCCCGGTTTCCCGCTGGCACCAGCGGCAGTGGCAGCAGTGGACAAACATTGGCGCGCTGGTCATCCGGTAACGGACCGCGCGGCAGGTGCAGCCGCCGTCGAAGGTGGGGTTTTCGTCGCCGCTCATCGCTGGTTCCTCTATGGCCAGTAAAGGTCGCTCCGCTTGAACGGGATCAGAGCCATGATAACCCCGTGCGCGTACAGGGCGGCGCGATCGACAACTTTGCCGGTCAGGAGTCCGATCGCGCCCTCTTCCTGCTTGGAGTCGCGCCGCCCGAACACGCGGTCGTCGGCCGCGCCCAACTCCATCCCCGCGCGCACCAGATCGGCCACCGCCGCGGGCAGGAAAAAGCTCGCTGAACGGCCGCGGCCGGTGGCCTCCGGGCCGATCACGACGATCCACGCGAACGCGGCCAGGCCCTCCTCCATTTCCTCGACCCCGCCCTCGACCCCGACCCAGTAATCGGCGGCCGGCACCGCGGCCCGCACCGAAACGGCCCGGTTGCTCGCACCGGTCAGGGTCTCGGCGCTGGAGCGCGGCTGGTCGGGGACTCCGGAGTCGGCCGCCGCGGTCATGAATTCAAACGCCCGCTCCGGAAACATGCGCCCAAAACCCTCCCGGACCGCGGCCAGCTTGACCGGGTTGCGCGAGGCGACGACGACCTTCATCGATCGCGATCCTCGGGCGGTGCGTCACGCAGCCGCCGGTGCCACCAGCCCACGTCGTGCCAGCGGCCGAATTTCCAGCCGACCGCCGGAAACACCCCGATCGGCTCGAAGCCGGCGGCCCGGTGCAGCTCGAGGCTGGGTGGGTTCGGCAGCGTGATGCCGGCGTAGGCGTTGCCGTAGCCGCGCGCGGCCAGTCGCGGCAGCAGTTCCCGGTACAGCGCGCCACCGACGCCACCTCGGCGCGCGCGTTCGGCAACGTATACCGAGGTCTCGACCGAGAACCGGTAGGCCGCGCGCGCGCGGTGCGCGGTCGCGTAGGCGTAGCCGATTGGCTCCCCGGCGCGTTCGGCGACCAGCCACTCGAACCCATCCAGCGCGCGCTCGATGCGCGCGGCAAACTCGGCCTCGGCCGGGGGATTCAGTTCGAACGAGATCGCGGTGTCGGTTACCAGAGGCGCGTAGATCGCCAGCAGCGCCGCGGCGTCACCGGGAGCGGCCCGGCGGATCGTAACCGGTTCATCTTCCCTCCCGCGCGTCAAGCCGCGGGGACCCCTTCGAAGAAATCCACTTCTCCGGTCTCCAGCGAATACTCCGCGCCGACGATCACCAGCCCGTCTTCGCGGATCAGTTGCTCCAGGATCTTGGAGCCCGCGCGCAGGTGGGCGACCGCGGCGCGGATGTTCGCGCGCACCGCGCGCTTGAGCAGGCGGGTCTGGTCGTCCGCGCGGTCATCCTCCAGCAGCGGCTCAATCGCGGGACGCACCCGCTCGACGATCGCGCTCAGGTTGGGCGAACGGTTGGCCGACGGGCGCTTCAGTTCCTCCAGGGTGGCCTCGACCGCGCCGCAGCCCGAGTGCCCCAGCACCACCACCAGGCGGGTGCCGAAGCGCGCGGCGGCGAACTCCACGCTGCCGATCTGCGACGGCGCGACGACGTTGCCGGCGACCCGAATCACGAACAGGTCGCCCAATCCCTGGTCGAACACGATCTCGGCCGGCACCCGCGAGTCCGAGCAGCCGAGCACGATCGCGAACGGCTCCTGGCTCGCGACCAGCTCGCCGCGGCGGCTGCGATCGGTCAGCGCTTGTTCGGGGGAGTCCGCGACGAACCGGCGGTTGCCGGCGCGCAGGCGCTCGAGCGCTTCCCGCGGCGGAATCATTCGGGGTTGGTGGTTGGCGGTGGCATCGCCTCCCCATTATCGGCGCCGCGCGCGGGTCGAGTAAACCGAAGCCGCGGTCTTCAGCGATATGGCGCGCATCCATCCTCGCCGCTGGCCCGAACGGTCGGACGCGGCGGACCGGCACCACCGGCGGATACCGCAAGCGACGCGGCGATGAAATCGCGCATCAGCGCCAGCGCATCGGGTCGGAACGCGGCATTGCCCGCTTCCGGCGGCTGCTCCAGCGGATGCCCCGATCCCCGGCAGATGACGACTTCGATGTTTGGCTTACCGAGCGAACGCAGCCGCTCCGCGCTCGCGCGCGTGGGCACGTTGGTGTCCTCCGCGCCGTACAACGCCAGCGTCGGCGCTTTCACCTGACGCCAATACGGCAGCGGATCGAAGTCGCCGACCGCGTCCCAGAACGGCTTCTGGGCGACCTTGCGCAGGTGCAGCGTGGTCAGCCGCGCAAGCGCGTCGGAAATCCCCGGCAGAAGCCCCCTCTGGCGCAGGTTGTGGGTCTCCTCATAAAGCAGCACCTCGTGCATCGGCAGCGAGCTGCCGACGAGGTTGATCACGAACGCGACCTCCGCCGAGGCAGCCGCGACGATCGGGGCGATGTGACCGCCCTGGCTGACCCCGAGCAGCCCGATCCGCGCGATCGCTGGCTGGTGTCTTTGCTGAAGGTAGGCGATCGCGGCCAGCGTGTCGGTGGCCAGGTCCTCGAACGACGCGCTGCGCCAGCCGCCGCCGGACGATCCCGAGCCGCGCTTGTCCGGGAGCAGGACCGCGATGCCGTGGCGCTGCAGGTCGCTGACGAAGCTCAGGTACCAGCGGTTGCGCCGGTCGCTGGTGCCGGAACCGTGGATCACCACCGCCGCGGGAAACGGGCCATCCCCGTCCGGGAGGAACAGCAGGCCCGCCAGGTCGATGCCCTGGGTCGGGTTCGAAAAGGTCACTTCCTGGTGGCGGGTATCGGCGAGGTCGACCCCGACCAGTTCGCGCCGCTCGTCGGTTTTCAGTTGCGCGATCAGTACCGGGACCACGACCAGCAGCGCCGCAAGCCATAGCAGGATCCGCACCGTCGCCCGCGCTGCGCTCATGGGCACTCGGCCGGATCGAGTCCGACACGCGCCTCGGCCCAGGCGCAGACGACGGCCAGCAGCAGCGGCTCGCCGTTGTCGCTGTTGGTCAGCACGACGACCCCGCTGTGCCGCTCCGGCGCCGCGACGAAGAAGCTCCTCCAGCCCTCGTTGCCGCCCGAGTGCGCCACCAGCCTCGGGTTGGAGTCTCCCGGGAGGCTGGTGAAAAAACCGAGCCCGATGGCCTCGTGCGCGAACACGCTCTGGCCGGTTTCGGCGATCGGCGTCAGCATCGCGCGCACGGTCTCGGGCGCGAGCAGCCCGCGGCCCGGCGCGCCGGCGCCTGAGAGGTTGGCGGCGACGAACCGGGCGAGGTCGCCGGCGGTCGCGTACATTCCCGCCCCGGCGCTCCCGGTGAAGCGGTAGCGGCGCTGCGGCCGGCCGGACCGGTCGTGGGGCACCGCGGCGGCCGCGGCCAGCGCGTCGTCCCAGCCGAAGCGGCTCGCGGTCATCCCCAGCGGCCGGAGCACGTCGTCCTTCATGTACTCGGCGAACGGTTTGCCGGTGACCTCCTCGATCAGCAGTTGCAGCACCACGTAGCCGCCACCGGAATAAGCGAACGCGCCCGGCGCGGCGACCTGCTCCACCGCGGTCCCCGGATCGGCGTAGATGCTGCCGCGGTAGTTTCCGGACAGCGTGTCCTCGAGCGAGGGCAGCTCGCTCTGGTCCGGAAAGCCGGGGATACTCGGCATCGACAGGCCCGCGGTGTGGCTGAGCAGGCGCCGCGCGGTGATCCCATCGGTCCCGTGTTCGGTCTCGGCGAAACGCCAGCGGTTGAGATACTCCGTGACCGGCCGGTCGAGATCCAGCGCGCCGGCGTCGGCCAGGCGCATCACGCCCCAGGCGGTGACCGGCTTGGAGACCGAGGCGACGTTGAAAACCGTCGCGGGACCGACCGGCGCCCCGCGCGCGGGATCGGCCAGCCCGAAGCCGCGCTCCCACGCCGGCTCGCCGCCGTCGATCAGCGCGATCGCCGCCCCGGGAACCCGGTGGCGTTCGAGCAACTCGGGCACGAGGCCCTCCAGGTGCCTGCGAAGCTCGGTGACCGGTGGCGGCTCGGGCGCCGGCTGGCAAGCGAGCAACGACGCCGTCAGCGCGGCGGTGATCGTGCGCGGACCGCTCATCGGTCGCTCCCGGCGGCCGGGGCGGCCGGATAGGCGCAGCGAAAGCCGACGAATCCGACCGCGTTGCCGACCAGGTGGCTGTCGCGCCAGCGGGTGCGCAGGTTGACCACCGCGCCGCCGAAACTGGCGCCGCGGACCGCGCGTCGCCCCTCGAGGAGGTTCTCCGAATCGTCGTCGAGCCAGCCACCGGCGACCGGATCGATCGCGTCGCCGGTCGGATAGTTCGGCTCCCACGCGTCGTACAGGAACTCCCAGACCGTGATCCCGCGCGCCGGCGTTTCGTTTTCAAACACGCCCGGCCAGCCGACCCCGTAGCGCTCCTTCAGCGCCGCGATCCGCGCGCCGTCGGTACCCATGACGAAGGTACCGCCGTGGATCAGCACGCGATCACCGGGATCCGCCGCGGCGGCGCCGAGGAGGGGGGCGATCGCCAGCGCCGCGGCGGCGCCCCGAAGGATGTGTCCCATAAATGATGGCCCGTTCTGGTTGCGCGCACCGCCCAGTTTAAGCTCGGCATCGCCAACGCGAACGTGCCGAATTGCACGCCGCGATGGGGATTCTCCCGCAATCCGCGACCGTGCTTGTTGCGGGCGCGCGGCTGTTGCCTCAATGTGCGCGGTTCGACCACACCGCCCCGGCAGGGTCCGCCGCCATGCAAGCACTCACCCCGATCGAACAGCGCGAATCTCGCCTCCGAAGCCTGTTGAAGGCGATCACCTATCGGATCACCGGTACCCTGACGACCGCCGCCATCGTGTGGATCGCCACGGGCGAGCTGACCATGGCGCTCACCGTCGGGGCGATCGAGCCGCTGGTCAAGGTCGTGATCTATTACTTCCACGAGCGGGCCTGGCAACTGGTGCCGCGGGGAGAGGTACGCCGCCGCTGGCGGCGCATGCGGCGCGCGCGGCGGCTGCGCTAGCCCGCGTATCTCACCACCGTTCGTCGCGAGACGGCTCAAGGGCGCGGCATGGGTGGCGTTCGCGACCGAGGAGCGCGCAGGCATAGCTGACACTATGTCGAGCACTCCGACGGAGCGAACGTCAGCCAGGACGTGCTATTGGGGCGTCGCAGTAGGAGGGTGGTGAGATATGCGGGCTACCGTTCGACCGGGTACGGGCCGTCGCCGTCGAACGCTTGCGCGTGATAG
>JBFJNB010000004.1:0-21024 GCA_041633655.1 Lysobacterales bacterium
ATGAGCGCCCGACGCATCGCCGTGCTGACTTCTTCCCGCGCCGACTACAGCCATCTCTACTGGCCGTTGCGGGCGATGCAGGCCGATCCGAGTCTGGAGCCCGAGCTACTGGTGATCGGCGCCCACCTGTCGCCGGAATTCGGCCTCAGCGACGAGCGCATCCGGACCGACGGATTTCCGGTGCGCGCGCGCCTGGAGTGCCTGCTCAGCTCCGATACCGATACCGCGATGGCAAAAACGATCGGCCTGGCGACGCTGTCGCTGGCCGACGAGCTGAGCCGCGACCGACCCGACCTGATGCTGCTGATCGCCGACCGCTACGAGATGCTGGCGCCGGCCGCGGTCGCGCTGGCTCTGAGGATACCGATCGTCCACATCGAGGGGGGCGAAGTCTCCCAGGGTGCGATCGACGAGCAGGTGCGCAATGCGCTGACCAAGATGAGCCACGTGCACCTGACTCCGCACGAGGAGGCGCGCCGCCGGGTGCTGGCGCTGGGCGAGGAGCCGTGGCGCGCGTTCGCGGTCGGCGCCCCGTCGCTGGATCACCTGCGCCATGAGCCTCCGATCGAGCGCGGCGCACTGACCAAAACGCTGGGCTTGAGTCCGGCGCGGCCGCTGACCGTGGTCGCCTACCACCCGGTGACGATTCGCCCCGACACCACGCTGGAATGCGAGGCGGTGTTCGCGGCGCTCGAGCAACTGCCGGGGCAGATCGCGTGGTGCTTTCCCAACGCCGACGCCGGCTCGCGTGCGATCATCGAGCGCGCGAGCGAGCTATGCCACGCGCGGCCCGACGCGCGCCTGTTCGTCAACCTGCCTCCGCGCGAATATTTCGGCCTGCTGGCCGCGGCCGACCTGATGCTCGGCAACTCGTCGTCCGGGATCATGGAAAGCCCGTCGTTCAGGCTGCCGACGGTCAACGTCGGCCTGCGCCAGCGCGGGCGGCTGTGCGCGGCCAACATCGTTTCCTGCGAGGCGACCCCGGCGGCGATCCTGGCGGCGGCGCGGCGGGCGCTCGAGCCCGGGTTTCGGGCCGCGCTGGAGGACCTGAGCAACCCCTACGGCGACGGCCGCACCAGCGAGCGGATCGTCCAGGTCTTGCGCGACCTGCCGGACGCGGAGACCCTGCTGATGAAGCAGCCCGTCGCCCCTGCCCCGCCCGGGTGAGTTATCGGATTCCGCTGGCCCGCCCGGACCTGACCGCGGCTGAGCGCGCGGCGGTCGCCGCGGTGCTCGACGGGTCGGTGCTGAGCCGCGGACCCGCGCTGGCGGCGTTCGAGCGCGAGTTCGCCGCCCGCCTCGGCAGCGCGCACGCGGTGGGACTGAGCTCCGGCACCGGCGCGCTGCACCTGGCGCTGGCGGCGCTGAATCTGAAACCCTCAGCGGAGGTCGTCACGGTGCCGTTCACGGTGCCGGCGACGGTCAATTCAATCCTCGCCGCCGGCGCCAGGCCGGTGCTGGCCGACATCGAGCCCCGCACCCGTGCGCTGGACCCGGCGCGGCTCGAAGCCGCGATCGGACCGCTCACGGGGGCCGTGATCGCGGTGCATGCGTTCGGCCAGCCGGCCGCGATCGAGCCCATCGCGGAAATCTGCAAGACGCACCGCCTCGCGCTGATCGAGGACGCCTGCGAGGCGCTCGGAAGCACGCTCGGCGGACGCGCGCTGGGCACGTTCGGGCGGATCGGCTGTTTCGGCTTCTACCCCAACAAACAGATCACCACCGGCGAGGGCGGGATGGCGGTGACCGCCGACGCCGAGCTGGCCGCCCGCATCCGGCTGTTGGCCAACCACGGCCGGCGGATGGACGGCGAGTGGCTCGACCAGGTCTCGGTCGGTTTCAACTACCGGATGTCCGAGCTGGCCGCGGCGCTCGGACGCGCGCAGCTTGAGCGCCTGGACCAGATCCTGGCCGCGCGCCGGCGCCTCGACCGGCGCTACCGCGACGCGCTGGCCGCGGTCGCGGGCCTGACCCTGCCCCGCGCAGACTCCGGCACCGCGTGGTTCGCGTTCGTGATCGGCCTGCCCGCGGAACTTGCGCCCCGGCGCGACGAGCTGGCCGCCCACCTCGGCGCGCACGGCATCCAGACCGGTCGCTACTTCGCCCCGCTGCACCTGCAGCCGGGACTCGCGCACCTGGGCTACCGCCGGGGCGATTTTCCGGTCACCGAGGCCGAGGCCGAACGCAGCCTGGCGCTGCCGTTTTTCAACGCGCTCACCGATGCGGAGATCAGCGAAGTTGCGGAGGTGATCCGCGACTGGATGACGCGCAATACCTAGACGTGTAGACCCCGCTCCGTTCTGCGGGAGGACGGCTTCGTTCGGCCGGAGGGTGGCTTCGTTCTGGGGTCAGAGCCGAGTTTCCTGCGAAAATCGGGTCTGACCCCGGCCCGTGGCCGGCTTTTGCCGTCTGCGCCGGAGCGGAGTCGACCCGTCCACCGCCCCGTGCTGCGAAAGGGTAGGCAAAAGGCGGGTTGCGGTTTTCGCGAAGCGAAAGAAGCGGCCCGGCTTTTGCCGTCTACGCCGGACCGGAGTCGACCAAACTAGACGCAGCTGACCGGCTTCGGCAGCCCCGCGTAGCGACAGGCCTGCTTGGCCGGCCCCTCGGGGAACAGCCGATAAAGATATCGGCTGTTGCCCTTGTCCGCGCCGAGCCGGGCACCGACCGCCTTGACCAGCAGGCGGATCGGCGGGGCCATCTGGAACTCCTGGTAGTAATCGCGCAGGAACGCGATGATCTCCCAGTGGGCTTCGCTCAGCTCGATCCCGTCCGCGGCGGCAAGCTGGCGCGCGACGGCCTCGTCCCAGTCCCGCCAGCGCTTCAGGTAACCGTGGCGGTCGGTCTCGATGCATCGCCCCTCCACTACCAGCTCTGACACAGCTCGCACTCCAGCACCCGTTGCACGAAGCCGGGATAGTCTATTGGAGCCACGTCGGCGCGCAGCGCCCGCAAGCCCAGGCCGTAAAGGGCCAGATCATCGGCCAAAACGTACCAGCGCACACCCTCGGGTCGGTCGCAATCGGCACCCTCCAGCGCGGCAGTGACCGCGGCCCCGCGCAGCAGCACCGCGTCGCCGGGCGCGCACAGGCGCAGGCAGGTGGTCAGATCGTCGCTGGCCAGCGGGTCGCGGTGGACCAGGTTCAGCACCCGGTTCACAGCAGCCGGTCCTGCCGGTGGATCAGCGCCCCCAGTTCGGCAGCCCCGAGAACGGTCACCGGCAGCCGCAGCGCGTCCGGATCGATCCGGTATCGTCGCAGCGCCTCGGCCTCGGCATAGACACCGTGGATCCCGTAAAGCGGAAGCGAGCCCAGCGCGGCGCCGTGGTCGTGGACCGAATCGGCGCCGGCGTCCGGACGGAGCAACTGGAGCACCCCGGCGCCCAGGAAGACGATCGAGACCTCGAGCTCCAGCGCCAGCGCCATCAGCACCAGGTCGATCCGCTCGCGCGCGCGGGCGCCGCCGTGCGGCGGATCCCTCAGCACCACCATAACGCGCCGCGCGGCTCGGTTGGCCGATGGGTCCACGGCGCTCATCAGCCCTCGAACCGGATCACCCGATCCGCCGCCAGCACCGCGTCCAGCCACGATCCCAGGCCGGCGATCCGAAAGCCCGCGGCGAGCGTCGGAGCCTGCCCGTGCTCCTCGGCCAGGGCCTGATCCAGCACCCCGCGACGCTGGGCCGCGCCGACGCAGAGCACCAGATCCAGGCCGTGTTCCGTGGCCAGCCGGCGCCAGCGTTGGGACGGGTCGAACTCGCCGCTCGGTGCGCGCGCGGTCTCGAGACCGGTGTAGACCCCCTGGTGGTAAAAAAACACCCGCTCGATCCGGCACCCGGCGGCCAGCGCCGCCGCGCTGAACTCGAGGGCCGCGCGCGCGCCCGCCACCGCTTCCGGCGGGCAGCAGACCATGATCGCGAGCTTGGGTCCAGATTCCGTTGGCATGGCCGTCGCAGGATGGCGGTTTCGGCGACGGAGTGTCAATCCGGCGGCTTGCCGGGCGGTCATTGGACTGTAACAATCGGCTGCGACACTTTTCCGGTCCTAGCGCGGAAGATGGCGTTGCAGCGAGACATTCTGATCGTCGACGACGAGCAAGCCATTCGGGAGATGGTGTGCTTCGCGCTGACCCGGGCCGGCATGGAATGCCGTGACGCGGTCGACGCCAACGACGCGCAGGCCGAGATCATGCGTTCGCTGCCGGATCTGATCCTGCTCGACTGGATGCTGCCGGGTCTGAGCGGGATCGATTACGCCAAGCGCCTGCGCCGCGACGAGCTGACCCGCGAGATCCCGATCATCATGCTGACCGCGCGCGGGGCCGAGGACGATCGGGTGCGCGGGCTGGACAGCGGCGCCGACGACTACCTGAGCAAGCCGTTTTCGACCCGCGAGCTGATCGCCCGGATCAACGCGGTGCTGCGGCGCGCCTCCCCGGTCGGCGCCGACGAAGTCGTCCAGGTCGACGGTCTGAAGCTCGACCTGGCGGCCCACCGCGCGTTCGCCGCCGACACCCCGATCCGGCTGGGCCCGATCGAGTTTCGCCTGCTCGCGTTCCTGATGACCCACCCCGAGCGCGTGTATTCCAGGAGCCAGCTCCTGGACCGGGTCTGGGGCGGTGACGTGTACGTCGACGAGCGCACCGTCGACGTCCACATCCGCCGCGTGCGGCGGGTGCTGGAGCCATTCACCTGGGACCGCTACATCCAGACCGTGCGCGGGGCCGGCTACCGTTTCTCGACCACGATTTGACAACCGGCGGCGGGTGGCTATTCTCGCGCCCATCGGCCTTCCATGACTACGAGCAGCCATAAATCCGCACTGGTGAGGCGCTGGCAGCGCGTGCTGATCCGACTCGCGTTGCTGTACCTGGTCGCGGTCGCAATCGGAGCCCTGATCGGTCACGTCGCGCTGGCGGTGGCGATCGCGAGCAGCACGCTGCTGGGCTGGTACCTTTGGAACGCCTACCGGCTCGATCGCTGGGCCAGGTCGCGGGCGCGGCGCGCGCCGCCGGAAGCCCGCGGGCTCTGGGCCGACGTGTTCGACGCGCTCCACCGCAATTACCGCCACCAGCTTGCGCGCCGCCGGACGCTGGCCCGGATCCTCGGCGAGGTGCGCCAGGTCACCGACGCGCTGCCCGACGGGATCGTGTTCCTCGACCCGCACAACCGGGTCGGCTGGTTCAACGGCGGGGCGACCCGGCTGCTGGGCTTGCGCAAGCCGCACGACGTCGGTCGGCCGCTGACCAATCTGCTGCGCAGCCCGTCGGTGCGGGACTGGGTCAAGGCCCGGCCGACGGCCGAGCCGGCGATGATCATCCCGAGCCCGGCCGACGGCCAGCTCATGGTGCGCATGCGGATCATCGACTACGGCCCCACCCGCCGCGTTCTGCTGGCCCGCGACGTGACCGAGGTCCATCGCACCGAGGCGATGCGCAGGGACTTCATCGCCAATGCCAGCCACGAGCTCAAGACCCCGCTGACCGTGATCAGCGGCTACCTGGAGACGCTGGAGGACGACGGCTCCGAGGCGTGGCTGATGGTGATGCCGCGGATGCGCGAGCAGGCGCAGCGGATGAAATCGATCATCGAAGACCTGTTGACGCTGTCGCGGCTGGAGGTGCTCGGTGCGCTCAAGGACGAACAAGAGGTACCGATGGCCGACGCGCTGGAGGGGCTGCTCGCAGAAGCCGAGGTCCTGAGTGGGGGCCGGCACCGGATCGAGCTTCGTGTCTCGAGCAACGCCAACCTGCGCGCGGAGCCCAAGCACCTGCACAGCGCGTTTGCCAACCTCATCGCCAACGCGGTGGCTTATACGCCGGCCGGCGGCGCGATCGAAATCGCCTGGCGCCGGTGCGCCGACGGGTGGTTGGAGTTGGCGGTCCGCGACGACGGGCCCGGCATTGCCGCCCACCACATCCCGCGCCTGACCGAGCGCTTCTACCGGGTTTCCCGCGACCGTTCCCGCGCCAGCGGCGGCACCGGCCTGGGCCTGGCGATCGTCAAGCACGTGATGACCCTGCACCAGGGCCAACTGACCATAGTGAGCGAGCCGGGGGCCGGCAGCGAATTCGCCTGCCGGTTTCCGCCGGAGCGTGAGATCGCCCCGCTGAGCGCCGCGAGCTGACCCGGCAAGCGTCCGCCGTTTGCCATCCGCGGCCGGCTTGCGCCAGAATACCCGCGCCCGATGCGAGGGCGGATGCACCTTGATGAAAGATTACATTTCTTCGATATTCGGCAAATCGCCGGTCGCGCCGCTGGAAAGCCATGCCGATCTGTGCCGCCAGTGCGCGACCCACTTGATCGCGCTGTTCGACGGGGTGATCGCCGAGGACTGGGACGCGGTTCGCAAGGCGCGCGACGAAATCTCGGCGCTGGAGAACCGCGCCGACGAGGTCAAGCACGGAATCCGCAGCAACCTGCCCAAGAGCCTGTTCATGCCGGTATCGCGCCAGGACCTGCTGGAACTCCTGCTGGTGCAGGACAAGATCGCCAACCGCACCAAGGACGTGTCCGGGCTGGTGGTCGGGCGCAAGATGCGCATCCCCAAGGAGGTCGCGGACGACTTCAAGGCCTACGTGGCGCGCAACATCGACGCGGTGGTCCAGGCCCACACCAGCGTCCAGGAACTGGACGAGCTGTTCGAGACCGGATTTCGCGGCGCCGAGGTCAAGCTGGTGCAGTCGATGATCGACGAGCTGGACAAGATCGAGAGCGACACCGACCGGCTGCAGTCGTCGATCCGCAACCGCCTGTTCCAGGTCGAAAACCAATACCCGCCGATCGACATGGTGTTCCTGTACCAGGTGATCGGGTTGATCGGCGAAGTCGGGGACATGGCCGAGCGCACCGGCCGCCGCCTCGAGCTGATGCTGGCGAGCTGAGCCGAACGAAGGCATGAAGGGGCGTGGACCCCAAGTAATGGGTCCCGACGCCTTCTTAGCGGCACAAGACGAGCGAGGCAAAAGAGGGGTTGCGGTTTTCTCGAAGAGAAAGAAGCAGCCCGGCTTTTGCCGGACCATCGTTAAACAAGCACTCAGGGGTTAGCCTTTGGAGCATTACGTCGCCTTTTTGAGCCTGGCCGCGGTGTTCGGGCTGTTCATGGCCTGGGGCATCGGCGCCAACGACGTGGCCAACGCGATGGGCACCTCGGTCGGCTCGCGCGCGCTGACCATTCGCCAGGCGATCCTGGTCGCGGCAGTGTTCGAATTCGCCGGCGCGGTACTGGCCGGGGGCGAGGTGACCTCGACCATTCGCAAAGGCATCGTCGACTCCGGATTGTTGGTCGACTCCCCGGAGCTGCTGGTCTACGGCATGCTGGCCTCGCTGCTGGCCGCCGCGATCTGGCTGCTGGTCGCCTCGCACTTCGGCTGGCCGGTTTCCACGACCCATTCGATCGTCGGCGCCGTGGTCGGCTTCGCCGCGGTCGGCATCGGGGTCGGCGCGGTCAAATGGGCCAAGGTCGGCACCATCGTGATGAGCTGGGTGGCCTCGCCGCTGACCGCCGGGGTCATCGCTTATCTGCTGTTCCGCTCGGTCCAGTTCCTGATCCTGTCGCACGCCGACCCGCTGGCGCGCGCCAAGCGCTTCGTGCCGGCGTATATATTCCTGGCCGGCTTCGTGATCACGCTGGTGACCCTGTTCAAGGGGCTGAAGCACGTCGGGGTCAAGCTCGGCGCGCTCGAGTCCTATGCGATCGCGACCGGTTTCGGGCTGCTGATCGCGCTGATCGGCACTTTTTTCATCAAGCGCATCCACGCCGATCCGGACGCCGACAAGGATTTCCGGTTCTTCACCGTGGAGCGGGTGTTCGCGGTGCTGATGGTGTGCACCGCCTGCGCGATGGCGTTTGCGCACGGCTCCAACGACGTGGCCAACGCGGTCGGCCCGGTCGCGGCGGTGGTCAGCGTGGCCAAGAGCGGGGCCGTGGGGCAGAGCGCGCCGCTGCCGCTGTGGGTGCTGCTGCTGGGCGGGGTTGGCATCGTGATCGGGCTTTCCACCTTCGGCTGGAAGGTCATGCGCACGGTCGGCGAGCGGATCACTCAGCTGACCCCCAGCCGCGGGTTTGCCGCGGAGTTGGCGGCCTCATCGACGATCGTGTTCGCGTCCGCCACCGGGATGCCGGTATCCACCACCCACACCCTGGTCGGCGCCGTGCTCGGGGTCGGCATGGCGCGCGGCATCTCGGCAATCAACCTGAGAGTGGTGCGCAACGTGCTGGTGTCGTGGGTGGTCACGATTCCGGCCGGCGCGCTGCTGTCGATCGTGTTCTTCTTTGTCCTGAGAGCCGTATTCGGCTGAGTCAGTCCGCGCGCCCGGCCTGCTCCAGCACCGTCTGAAGCGACGTGTGGCGCACGTCCTTGCCCTTGACCAGGTAGATGATGTACTCGGCGATGTTGCGGCTGCGGTCGCCGATGCGCTCCAGCGCGCGCGCCGCCCACAGGATGTTCAGGACCACCGGGATCGAGCGCGGATCCTCGGCCATATAGGTCATCAACTGGCGGATCAGCGATTCGTACTTGGTATCGACCCGGTCGTCGGCCTGGACCACGGCGACGGCCTGTTCGACGTCGGTGCGCGCGAACGCATCCAGCACGTCGTGCAGCATCTGGCCGACCAGTTGACCCATGTGCTCGACCTCGCTCATGGTGGTGTCCTTGAAGCGGTCGCCGCCCATGAACTCGGCCATCCTCGCGACCCGCTCGGCCTCGTCGCCGATGCGCTCCAGGTCGGTTATGGTCTTGATCACCGCCATCACCAGGCGCAGGTCCGAGGCCGCCGGCTGGCGCCGGGCCAGGATCTGGGTGCATTCCTCGTCGATCTCGACTTCCAGCGCGTTGACCTTGTAGTCATTGCGCGCGACCACGGAGGCAGCTTCGGGATCGCCGGCGCTCATCGCCGCGACCGCGCCGGCGAGCTGGGCCTCGACCAGTCCGCCCATCTTCATCACTTTGCTGCGGACCGCCTCCAGCTCCTGATTGAACTTGCGCGAGATGTGTTGATTGATGTGCAGTTTGTCCATGTTGCTTTACCCTCGGACCTCAGCCGTAGCGCCCGGTGATGTAGTCCTCGGTCTGCTTTTTGGCCGGATTGGTGAAGATGGTACCGGTAAGATCGAACTCGACCAGGTCGCCCATGTACATGAACGCGGTGTAGTCGGATACCCGCGCGGCCTGCTGCATGTTGTGGGTCACGATGACGATGGTGTAGTCGGTCTTCAGCTCGTTGATCAGCTCTTCGATCTTCAGCGTCGAGATCGGGTCCAAGGCAGAGGCCGGCTCGTCGAGCAGAATCACCTGCGGCTGCACCGCGATCGCGCGCGCGATCACCAGGCGCTGCTGCTGGCCCCCGGACAGCCCGAACGCCGAATCGTGCAGCCGGTCCTTGACCTCGTCCCATAATGCGGCGGCGCGCAGCGACCACTCGACGGTCTCGTCGAGCACCCGGCGTTTCTTGATCCCCTGCAGACGCAGCCCGTAGGCGACGTTCTCGTAGACCGACTTGGGAAACGGATTGGGCTTCTGGAACACCATCCCGACCCGGCGCCTGAGCTCGGCCGGGTCGACCGAGGGCAGGTAGATGTCCTCGCCACCGAGCAGCACCTCGCCCTCGATCCGGCACCCGTCGATCAAATCGTTCATCCGATTGAAGCAGCGCAGAAGCGTGGACTTGCCGCAGCCGCTGGGCCCGATGAACGCGGTGACCTGGCGTTCGGGAATCACGATGTCGATCCCATCGAGCGCCTGCTTGTCCCCGTAGTAGAGGGACAATCCGCGGGTTTCCATCGCCAGCGTGCGCTCGCCGAGCGCCGGCTGCTCGCCGCTGCTGTTCAGCCGCGACAGGTCCACGCCGATGATCGGTTGGGCTCTCTTGACCGCGTTTTCCATCGTTCAGATCTCGCCTTGCGGGTCAGTTTTCCAGGACCCGGTACTTTTCGCGCAGCGCGTTGCGAATCCGGATCGCGACCACGTTCAACAATACAATAACCACGACCAGCAGCAACGCGGTCGCGTACACCAGGGGCCGGGCGGCCTCGACGTTGGGGCTTTGGAACCCGACGTCGTAGATGTGGAAACCCAGGTGCATGAATTTGCGCTCCGCGTGCAGGAACGGATAGTTCAGGTCCAGCGGCAGCGACGGCGCCAGCTTGACCACCCCGACCAGCATCAGCGGGGCGACTTCGCCGGCCGCGCGCGCTACCGCCAGGATCACCCCGGTCATGATCGCCGGCGAGGCCATCGGCAGCACCGTGCGCCAAAGCGTCTCGGCCCGGGTCGCGCCGAGCGCCAGGCTGCCCTCGCGGATCGCTCGCGGAACCCTCGACAGGCCCTCCTCGGTGGACACGATCACCACCGGCAGGGTCAGCAACGCCAGGGTCAGGCTGGCCCACATCAATCCCCCGGTTCCGAAGGTCGGTGCCGGCAGCGCTTCGGCGAAAAAGACCTCGTCGATCGTGCCGCCGACGGCATAGACGAAAAACCCGAGGCCGAACACCCCGTAGACGATCGACGGTACCCCGGCCAGGTTGTTGACCGCCACCCGGATCGCGCGCACCAGGAGGCCCTGGCGCGCGTACTCGCGCAGGTACACCGCCGCCATCACCCCCAGCGGCGTAACCATCACCGACATCAGCAGCACCATCAGCACGGTGCCGTAGATGGCCGGGAAGATGCCCCCCTCGGTGTTCGCTTCGCGCGGGTCGTCGGCGACGAATTCCCAGAGCTTTTCGAGGTAATGACCGATCTTGGCGAAAACACCCATTGCGTTGGGCCGGTAGACCCGTACCACCTTGGAGAGCGGAATCTCGACTTCGGTCCCAGACGCGGTGAGTGCGACCATCGCGTCGCGTTCCAGTTGCCGGGTCAGCGCCGCCAGCTCGTCTTCGAGTTCGCGGTAGCTCGCCGTCAGGGCCTCGACTGCGGCCTCGATCTCGGCCAGCGCCGCCGGGGTATCGGCGCCATCGAGCTCGAGCGTCCGCCGCTCCAGTCGCAGCCGTTCCAGGCGGTAGTTCAGCGAGCCGATGTCACCGGCCTTGAGCTCCCGGATGCGCTCGCTGAGGTCGTTGCTGTGCTCGAGCCGGCGCTCCAGCTCCGGCCATGCGGACTCGCCCGCGGCCACGACCGCGCCCTCGCTCCTGACCGCGACCAGGGCGCCGTAGAAGTTGCCCCATTCGCGTCGCTCGGCGACCAGCAGATTCTCGGGCTCGCTCATGCCCACGATCTGGGGCGCGCTGAGCCAGCGGAAATCCAGGCCGCCCAAATCCCGGTTGCCGGTCTTGATCAGGACTCGGCGGATCGACGCGCCCGGATCGGCACCGGCCACCCCGGCCTGCACCGCGCTGACGGTTTCCCATTCGACCAGCTCGCCTGCCAGCGACACGATCTCGCCCCCGGACTCGCGGTACTCAACCGCACTGACCGCGTGCGGCCAGAAATGAGACAGCCCCCGCACCGCGATCAGCGCCAGCAGCCCCAGCACCATGACCACGCTGATCGCGACCGCGCCGGCGTTGAGCCACACCCACGGCGACCCGCTGGCGATCCAGGATCTGAGGCTGCGCCCGCTCATAGGCTGGCGTATTTCTCGCGCAGCCGCTGGCGCACGATTTCGGCCGCGGTATTGAACACGAACGTGAACGCAAACAGCACCAGCGCGGCGGCGAACAGCACCCGATAGTGGGTACTGCCGACCTCAGCCTCCGGCATCTCCACGGCGATGTTGGCCGACAGCGTGCGCATGCCCTCGAAGATGTTGAAATCCATGATCGGCGTGTTGCCGGTTGCCATCAGCACGATCATGGTCTCACCGACCGCGCGCCCGAGGCCGATCATGATGCCCGAGAAGATCCCGGGACTGGCGGTCGGCAGCACCACCCGAACCACGGTCTGCCACGGGGTGGCGCCGAGGGCCAGTGAACCCTGGGACAGCGACTTGGGTACCCCGAACAGCGCGTCCTCCGCGATCGAAAACACCGTCGGGATGACCGCGAAGCCCATCGCCAGTCCGACCACCAGCGCGTTGCGCTGGTCGTAGTCCACGTCCAGTTCGTCGCGCATCCAGGTCTTCATGTCGCCGCCGAACAGCAGCGCTTCCAGCGGCGCTCCCAGCACCAGACCCAGCCAGCCGAGCGCAACCACGACCGGGACCAGCAGCGCCGGTTCCCAGCCCGCCGGCAGCCGCGCGCGACCGGCCAGCGGCAGCCGGTGCCAGGCCCACGCGAACAGCACGATGCCGGGCGGCACCACGAGCAACAGCGCGAACACGCCGGCCAGGTTTCCCTCCACCACCGGCGCCAGCCAGAGCCCGGCGAGGAAACCCAGGATCACCGTCGGCAGCGCCTCCATGATCTCGATCGTGGGCTTGACCGTGCGGCGCATCCCCGGGGCCATGAACTGGGCCGTATACAAGGCGCCCGCCAGCGCCAGCGGGACCGCGAACAGCATCGCGTAGAAGGCCGCCTTCAGGGTCCCGAAGGCCAGCGGGGTCAGGCTGAACTTGGGCTCGAAATCGCTGTTGGCTGCCGAGGACTGCCACACCAGCGCCGGCTCAGGGTAGTTCTCGTACCACACCTCGTTCCAAAGCGCCGGCCATGAGACCTCCGGGTGCTCGTTGTGCAACCCCCAGACCCGGGTCAGTCCGTCCCGGCTCAGCGCCAGCGCGTTGGCGCGCGGCGACAGCGCTGCGGCCTGCGGCGGCCCGTCGGCCAGCGATCCGCTGAGCACGGTACGCCGGGCGGTAGCGTTGATCAGGGCCACCCCGCCCGAGGCGTCGATGGCGACAAAGCCCTTGCGCCGCGATTCCCGCAGCAGCCGCTCTACCGCCGCCGCCAGCGGCTCGAAGCGCCGAATTTTCTCGATCCGGTAGCGGTTCTGCGAATCGCGAACGGGAAAGAACTGGGCGATTTCGCCTTCGGCATCGCCGATCAACACGGACACCCCTCCGACCAGCATTGCCATCGCCGTGATTTCGGCGCCCATGACCTGCTGCTGCGAAATCAGCCGCGGAGCACCGCCGCCGGCCAACTCGTAGAACTGCAGAATCCCGCCCGGCAGAGCCACGTACAGCCAGCGCTGATCGCCTGAGAGCGCCAGCGCCGCGGGCATGCCGGCGGCATCCGCCCGATGGCTCGACGGCGCCAGGCTCACATCGCCGGTCAGGAAATTGGTCCGCTTGTCGAGCCGGTGTACTTCGATACCGCCGTCACCGCGGGTGAGCGCCAGGGTCAGGCGGCGATCGTCGTCGGCATAAGCCAGGTGTTGGACCACCCCCTGCCCGGTTCCCGCCAGCGGGTCGGGGCCGTATGGATAGGTCACTCGCGGCGAAACGACCCGGCGGTCGTCCTGGTATTCCACCCGGTAGTCGACCTCGAAGATCGTCACCCCCGGACCGAGGCCTGCCGCGATCCGGGCGCTGCCGGCGGCGTCGGCGGCCAGTGTGCTGACCGCCCCGGGAAGCCGCGCCGGCGCGGCCGGTGCCGGACCGCCGCCGAGATCGACGAACGACACGCTCCCGGCTCGATCGAGCACGCTCAGCACCGTTTCCTGCTCGTCGAAGTCCAGCCACAGCGCCTCGGCGGCCACCGGGGTCTGTTGTCGCGATTCGATCGAGGCGGGCAGAAACAGCGGGAACACTTCCCACAGCAGGTACCACAGGATCATCAGCACCGACCCGATCACCGCCCAGCCGCCGAGCGCGATCAGGTGCTGGAGCGCGCGATCCTTCCGATGCCGCCAGCGGTTCAGTCCCGAGCGGCCCAACGATGAAGAAGATGTCGGCGGCAATGCGGTTCCCGCTGAGTAAATCCGCTCCAACTTACGCGGCGATTGTTACAGCAGCATGACAGTTCGGATCACGGCACCGGGGCCGGCCCGTGTCACAAATCGGTAACACGCCATCCCTATCCTTGGCTCTCACTGAAGCCAATTCGGATGAATCGAATGAACAGAATGCTCATGGGCGTCGCGGCAATCCTGCTCGGGATCGGAACGACCGCGGCCCAGGTCGACGAGAACCTCCCCCATTATGCGAAAGTCAGCGGCGTGTCCGGCAATCTCTCCAGCATTGGCTCGGACACGCTGGCCAACCTGATGACGCTGTGGGGGGAGGAGTTCAAGCGCGTCTACCCCAACGTCAACATCCAGATCCAGGCGGCCGGCTCGTCCACCGCTCCGCCGGCGCTGACCGAGGGCACCGCCAACCTGGGGCCGATGAGCCGGATGATGAAGGACAACGAAATCGAGGCGTTCGAACGGCGCTTCGGCTACAAGCCGACCCCGGTGGCGGTCGCGATCGACGCCCTGGCGGTATTCGTGCACAAGGACAACCCGATTGCCGGGCTGACCATCCCACAGGTGGACGCGATCTTCTCTTCGACCCGCACCTGCGGCCAGCCGGCCTCGGCGGAGCGTTGGGGCGACCTGGGGCTTGAAGGCGCATGGCGCGAGCGCAGCATACAGCTTTACGGGCGCAACTCGGTGTCCGGCACCTACGGCTATTTCAAGCAGGTCGCGCTGTGCAAGGGTGACTTCAGGAACGGGGTCAACGAGCAGCCCGGCTCGGCCTCGGTGGTGCAGTCGGTCTCGACCTCGTTGAACGGGATCGGCTACTCCGGCATCGGCTACACCACTTCCAGCGTGCGCGCGGTGCCCCTGGCGCTGGCCACCGGTGAGCCGTTCGTCGAGGCCACCCATTCCAACGCGATCGCCGGCGAGTACCCGCTGGCCCGGTTCCTGTATGTGTACGTGAACAAGGAGCCGAACCGGCCGCTGGACCCGTTGACGGCGGAGTTTCTGTCGCTGGTGCTGTCTCGGGAGGGTCAGCAGGTGGTAGTCAAGGACGGCTACATCCCGCTGCCCGCCCAGGTCGCCGAACGGCAGCGCGCCCTGCTGCAGTAGCCCCATGAACTAATGTCCCTCGGCTCCCGGGCGAACCCCGGGGTCGCGGCCAGGGATGGCCTCCGGGACAGGGAACCGCGATCGCGGTGGCCGCGGAACCGGCGATTGGGTATCGTGGTCCTAACAGCAACCATCACCGGACCGCGCTCACCGTGCTTCTTAGATCGACCATTCTCGCGGCGCTGCTGGCGGCCGTCGCGGCTGCCGGCGCCTCCAACGTCGAGCTGCCCGACATCGGCAGCTCCGCCGGCGCGATCATCTCCGATCAGGACGAACGGCGGTACGGCGAGGCACTGGTGCGTGAGCTGCACCGGCTGGCCCACGTGATCGACGACCCGCTGATCGACGGCTACATCAAGCATCTGGGATACCGCATCGCCGCGCACAGCGACCAGCCCGACCGGCGCTTCACGTTCCTGGCGCTCAATGACGATTCGGTCAACGCGTTCGCCGCCCCGGGCGGTGTGATCGCGATGCACAGCGAGCTGATCCTGACCGCCGACAACGAGGCCGAGGTAGCCGGGGTGCTGGCCCACGAGGTCGCGCACGTGACCCAGCGCCACCTCGCGCGGGCGCTGGAATCGGCCCAGAAAGTCACCCTGCCGATGATGCTTCTGATGGTCGGCGCGGCGATCGCCGCCGGCGGCGACTCCGACGCGATGCAGACAGCGATCGTCGGCGGCCAGGGGCTGCTGCAGCAGATGCTGATCAAGTTCACCCGCAACAACGAGTACGAGGCCGATCGGATCGGGATCCACACGCTGGCCCGAGCCGGCTATGACCCGGAAGGAATGGCGGGCTTCTTCGGCAAGATGGCGCGCCTCTCGCGCAACTACGGGGCTCAGAACATCCCAGAGTTCCTGCGCACTCACCCGGTGGAGACCACCCGGATCGCCGAGGCCCGCAACCGCGCCGCGCAGATCAAAGTTACCCCCTATCCCGAGCACGACCCGGAGTATTTCCTGCTGATCCGGGAGCGCGTGCGGGTGCTGACCTCGAAGCGACCCGAGGACCTGTTGTCGTACTATCGCGGCCGCATCGACCAGGGTGTCGCCGAGCCGGCCGATCACTACGGTCTGGCGCTGACCCACCTGGCGATGAACGACGGCATCCGCGCCGCGGAGACGCTCGATTCGCTCGCGCGCGAGCGGCCCGAGTCGCTGCCGATCCAACTGGCGATGGCCAAGAGCGAATTCACCGCCGGTCTCAGCGACAAGGCCGATCGGCGCTACCGGCAACTCCTGACCCGATTTCCGGCCAACGTGCCCGTTTCGATGGCCTACGCCGAAACCCTGCTGGCGACCGGCGCGGCCGAGGATGCGCGCCGGGCCGAGTCGCTGCTGCGCCCGCTTTTGAGCCGCTACGATGCCGACGCCCGGCTGTACCTTCTGTATTCCCGCGCCGCCGATGAGACCGGGAACCGGGTGCGCGCCGAAGAGGCCTACGCGCAGCACGTGTTTCTGCTGGGACGGGTCTATGACGCGGTGACCCAGCTCGAGAAGCTGCTGAAGGAATTCGATCTGGACTACTACGAGCGCGCCCGGATCGAGGCGCGGCTGGCCGAACTGCGACCGATCCTGGCCGAGATCCAGCGCGAGGATGGCTGGGACCCCAGCGAGGGCAAGCGCACCTAACGTCCCCCCCCCTCCCCCGGAACCCCGGGCCAACGCCGATCCGCCACGAGCGGCTGGGAGCCCTTATAATCCGGGCTCAACGAAACCAGGAGATCCCGCATGCCACCGGCGTTGCGCGACCCGAGTCTTTATCTGAACCGCGAGCTCAGCCAGATCGCGTTCAACGCCCGCGTGCTGGAGCAGGCCAAGGACCCCGATACGCCGCTGCTGGAGCGGCTTCGGTTTCTCGGCATCTCGTGCAGCAACCTGGACGAATTCTTCGAGGTTCGGGTCGCCTCGCTGAAGCAGTTGACGCAATTCGGTGCCGACACCCCGGGCGCCGACGGGCTGACCCCGCGCGCGGCGCTGGCGGCCATTCGCGAGCGGACCATCGCGCTGGTCAACGACCAGTACCACACGTTTTCGGAGATCCTGGTTCCGGCGCTGGCGGAACGGGGCATCCGCTTCCTGAGCCGCGACACCTGGTCCGGCGCCCAGCGGCGGGCGCTGCAGACGTATTTTCGGGGCGCGGTACTGCCGATCTTGAGCCCCCTCGGCTTGGACCCGGTGCACCCGTTTCCGCGCCTTTTGAACAAGAGCCTGAATTTTGCCGTCGTGCTCCGGGGCACCGACGCGTTCGGGCGCGAGGGCAAGATGGCGCTGGTCCGGGTTCCCCGCTCGCTGCCGCGGATCGTACCGATTCCAATCAAAGGCAAGCAGAAGAAACACGATTTCGTGTTCCTGTCCTCGATCCTGCACGCGTTCGTCGAGGAGCTGTTCAGCGGCATGAAGATCGACGGCTGCTACCAGTTCCGGGTGACCCGCAACTCCGAGCTGTACGTCGACGAAGAAGAAGTCGAGAACCTCGCGCAGGCGCTCAAAGGCGAGCTATTGGAGCGCAATTTCGCGCGCGCGGTGCGCCTCGAAGTGGCCCACACCTGCCCTCCCGCGATCATGGAGTTCCTGACCGACTGCTTCGATCTCACCGCCGAGGACGTGTATCCGTGCAACGGCCCGGTCAACCTGAACCGCCTGAGCGGGGCCTACGACCAGCTCGATCTGCCGGATCTGAAATACGCGGATTTCCGCCCGCGCGTGCCGCCGCAGCTCGCCAGCGGCAGCGATCCGTTCCGGGCGCTCGCCAAGCAGGACTTCCTGCTCCACCATCCGTTCGATTCGTTCCTGCCAGTCATCGACCTGCTGCGCCAGGCGGCCGCCGATCCCGGGGTGCTGGCGATCAAGCAGACGCTTTATCGCACCGGCTCGGATTCGCCGGTGGTGAACCTCCTGATCGATGCCGCGCGCGCCGGCAAGGACGTGACCGCGGTGATCGAGCTGCGCGCGCGCTTCGACGAGCAGGAAAACATCGATCTGGCCACCCGGCTGCAGGAGGCCGGGGTCCAGGTGGTCTACGGCGTGGTCGGCCGCAAGACCCACGCCAAGATGGTGCTGATCGTGCGCCGGGAGGGCAAGAAGCTGCGCCGGTACGTGCACCTGGGCACCGGCAACTACCACCACCGCACCGCGGCCGCATACACCGACCTGGGGCTCCTGACCGCGGATGCGACGATCTGCAACGACGTCCACGAACTGTTCCAGCAGCTCACCGGGCTGGGTACGCTGGTCAAACTCAAGCGCCTTTATCAGTCGCCGTTCACGCTGCACAAGATGCTGCTTTCGCGGATCCGGCGCGAAGCCAAGCACGCCAAGAAGGGCAGGAAAGGCCGGATCATCGCGCGTATGAACGCGCTCACCGACACCGGCATCATCGAGGCGCTGTACCGGGCCTCGCGCGCCGGGGTCCACATCGATCTGATCGTCAGGGGCGCGTGCTGCCTGCGCCCCGGCGTCCCGGGGGTTTCGGACAACATCCGGGTGCACTCGATCGTGGGTCGCTTCCTGGAGCATTCCCGCGTGTATTACTTCCGCAACGCCCGGCGCTCGGAGATCTACGCCTCCAGCGCCGACTGGATGGGGCGCAACCTGTTCTCGCGGGTCGAGGCCTGTTTCCCGTTCAAGGACCCCGAGATCGCCGCGCGGGTCAAGCACGAGACGCTGGAGGTGTACCTGAAGGACAACTCCCAGTCGTGGCTGCTGGATGCCGACGGCAGCTATCGACGCAAGACTCATCAGCGAGACAAGCGCTTCTGCGCGCAGGAATACCTGATGGCCCAGGCCCGCGCGTGACGAACCAAGCGCAAGCCGCGGCCGACAGCATCTACGCCGCGATCGACCTGGGGTCCAACAGCTTTCACATGGTCGTGGCGCGGCGCGAGCACGGGACCCTGAACATCATCGACCGGATCAAGGAGATGGTGCGTCTGGCCGGGGGACTCGACAGCAGGGGCCGACTCGATCCCGAGGTTGAGCAGCGGGCGCTCGAATGCCTGGCCCGGTTCGGTGAGCGGCTCGCCGGGATTCCCGCCGCGCAGGTCGTGGCCGTCGGCACCAACGCGCTGCGCCGGATGCGCGACGGCTGGCCGTTCCTGGCCCGGATGGAAACCGCGCTCGGGCATCCGATCGAGGTCATCTCGGGCGAAGACGAAGCCCGGTTGATCTATCTCGGCGTGGCTCACGGCGTCTCCCCGCGGGGCAATCGACGTCTGGTCATCGACATCGGCGGCGGCAGCACCGAGTTTGCGCTGGGCAAGAAGTTCCGCGCGCTCCAGGTGGACTCGCTGTTCTTTGGCTGCGTGGCCGTTTCGCAACAGTTTTTCGGCAACGGCAAGTTGACCGCCAAGCGCTGGCGCAAAGCCAAGTCCGCGGTCGCGATCGAACTGCAGCGTATCGCCAGGTCGTTCAAAACCGCTGGCTGGCAGGAGGTGCTCGGCTCATCGGGCACGATGAAGGCGGTGCGCGCCGTGGTCGTGGCCGAGGGCTTCAGCGAGCGCACGATCACGCCCGCTGCGGTGGATCGGCTCCGCCGCGCGATGATCGACGTCGGTCGCGTCGAGCAACTGCACCTGCAGGCTCTGAGCGAGCGCCGCCGGCCGGTTTTTGCCGGCGGCGCGGCGATCGTGGACGCCTGTCTGGAGGTGCTCGAGATCGATCAGATCCAGGTCACCGACTACGCGCTTCGGGAAGGCCTGCTGTACGACCTGATCGGGCGCAGCAAGCACACCGATCCGCGCCGCGTCACGGTCAACGCGCTCAAGCGCCGCTACCGGGTCGACGCCGCCCAGGCCGAGCGCGTGCAAAAATCCGCGGCCGCGTTGCTCGACCAGGTCGAGGCCGCTTGGGCGCTGCCCGAGGGCACCCGGGACTGGCTCGAGATCGCCGCCGCGGTCCACGAGCTCGGGCTGACGATCTCGCACCACGGCTACCACCGCCACGGCGCCTACCTGCTTCAGCACTCGGATTTGCCGGGGTTTACGCGCCGCGAGCAGTTGATCGTGGCCACCCTCGTGCTGAACCACCGGCGCAAGCCGGATCCCGAGCCGTTCGCGGCGCTGCCGGAGAGCGTGCGCGGGCCGGTCAAGCGCGCCTGCGTGCTGTTGCGACTGGCCGCGCTTCTGTGCCGCAGCCGGGTCACGGAGGATCCCGTCCCGGCGCGCCTGGCCTGCGACGGCGACGCGCTGACGCTCGCGCTGCCGGCACGCTGGGTCGCGGACCATCCGCTGACCGCCGAGGACCTGGATCAGGAGCGGGCGCAGCTGAAGCGTCTCGGGGTCCGGCTCGAGCTCGCGGCCGAGCCATGATCAACGGGCGCAAGCTGATCGTCGTGCTGCCCGCCTACAACGCGGCCCGGACGCTGGAGCGGACCTACCGCGAGGTACCCCACGAGATCGTCGACGAGGTGATCTTAGTCGACGACCACTCCCGCGACGAGACCCTGGCGGTGGCGCGGCGGCTCGGGATCACGCGGGTCTTGAAACACGAGACCAATCGCGGTTACGGCGCCAACCAGAAGACCTGCTACGACGAGGCGCTGAAACGCGGCGCCGACATCGTCGTGATGCTGCACCCGGACTACCAGTACACCCCGAAGCTGATCACCGCGATGGCCGCGCTGATCGCCCACGAGGTCTTTCCGGTGGTGTTCGGCTCGCGCATCCTCGGCAAAGGGGCACTCACCGGCGGCATGCCGCGATACAAATACGTCGCCAACCGGGCGCTGACGCTGATCCAGAACCTGCTGATGGGCCAGAAGCTGTCGGAGTACCACTCCGGCTACCGCGCGTTTGCCGCCGAGGTGCTCGCGGCGGTCGCCTACCGCGACAACTCGGATGATTTCATCTTCGACAACGAGATCATCGCCCAGATTTTCTCTGCCGGGTACCAGATCGGCGAGGTGACCTGCCCGACCCGCTACGCCGACGACGCCTCCTCGATCCGCCTGTGGCCGAGCGTGCGCTATGGGTTCGGGGTGCTGCGAGTCAGCCTGCAGTACTTCTGGTGGCGCCTGCGGAGGCGCGGGTGACTCGGTCCGCCGCGGCCCGGGTTCGGTCGCGGGGATACTGGATCGCGCTTTCCGCCGCGGTGCTGGTCGGGGCCGGATTGCGCGCGTTCCGGCTCGGCGCGCA
>JBFJNB010000005.1:0-20866 GCA_041633655.1 Lysobacterales bacterium
CCCGGTGCCGAGCGCCCGGGTGGCGCGAATCACCCTTGAGGCGCCGGGCTGGATCTGGCTGAACACGTGGCTGATGTAGCCGGAACCAGCGCAGGAAACACCACCCGTGCAGTTCCACGGCTGGGGAGGGGAGGCCAGGAACCTCGGCGCCAGCGCCGTGCCGGTCGGGAAGATGTCTCTGACCGCGACCGTGGACGCGGGCGCGTCGCCGCAGTTGGTCACGTGGACGTCGTAGATCGCCGGGTCGCCGGTGGTGGTATTCGGGTACTGGATCAGACGGAAGTCGACCTGCAGATTCGGTCCGCTGGCGCCGCCCCCGCCCCCGGTTTCGAACCCGTCCCCGAACAGCAGGTCGGAGAGCGCGCACTCCACCGGCGTGCCGCTCATGACCGCGGCCTTGGCGATCGGGGGCACCAGCGCGCATTTCGGGTTGTTGTCGGTCTGGACCTTCAGGGTCATCCCGGCCACCGGCGCCATCGCGGTCGGAAAATAGCTGATCCCGGCAAAGCCATCGAACGCGGTCATCCGCCCGTTGGTGTCGGTGAGCTCCACGGTAACCCCCGGCTGCACCCCGTTCTGCATGCACAGCACGTCCTCGGCGAGTTCCACGGTCAGTAGCGGTGGGCCCGCGCCGGGCTCGAAAGTGATCGGTCCCACGACCGCCAAGTCGGCCACCGAGGGGTTCCCGACGACATCGATCTGAAACGTCAGTCCGCTGCCGCCTTTCAAATGCATCTGCGGCAGGTCAATCGCGGCCACCGCGGGCGGTGCCGGTACACTCGCAGCCAGGGCTACCGCGACCGTCACCAGGACAGCCGTCACCAGGCCGCTTCTCATTCGAATTTTGAAGCGTTTGTTAATGGTCATCTCTGGACTTCTGGGCGTTCTACGACGCCTTGGGTTGTTGTAATCACTCCGAACGGCCGGAATCCCGACCGTGATAAAGCGCTAACTCACGCACCTGCGCGAGCCTACTCCATTACAAAAGTCTAGCGCGTCCTGCCCGACACTCCAGTAACGGGCAGCCAAAAAGCGGCGTTAGCCTACCACGCAACCGTTCAGTTGGCGTTAATTTTTTGTTCCTTTTTTGACCAGTCGCGGCGGCCTTGCCAGGCCTATGGGGGGCGCGATAATGCCTGGTTTGCAAGTGTCATTCAAGCGTTTCAGAATGACGTTTTGCAATGAAAAGGCAGCACGCGCCCGTGAATCCGACCGATGCGCTCGACAAACTCCTGGGCGAGGCGCTGGCGCCCGCGCGTCCCGTCGCGGTTGTCGACGTGGGCGCCAACCCGATCGACGGCGAACCGCCGTATCGACCCCTGCTGGAGAAGGGGCTGTGCACCGTGGTCGGGTTTGAGCCCCAGCCGGAGGCGCTCGCCGCCCTGCGCGCGGCCGCCGGCCCGTCCGAAACCTACCTCGAGTGGGCGCTCGGCGACGGCGGTAGCCACCGGTTGCACCGATGCCGCGCACCGGGGATGACCAGCCTGCTCGAGCCTGACCCTCAAAATCTTAAGCTATTCAACGACTTCTCGATGCTCGGCGAGGTCGTGACCCACGCGCCGATCGGCACTTACCGGCTCGATGACGTGAGCGAGATTCAGGCGGTGGATTTTCTGAAGATCGACGTCCAGGGCTCGGAGCTGGCGGTGTTCGATGGCGGACGCGAGAAGCTCGAGCGCGCGGTCGTGGTGCAAACGGAAGCCTCGTTCGTGCCGCTCTACCGCGACCAGCCGGTGTTGTGGCAGACCGACCGCGCACTGCGTTCGCTGGGCCTGATTCCCCACGCGTTCGCGACCATCAAACGCTGGCCGATCGCACCCTACGTCCGCGCCGGCGATCCGCGCGAACCGCTGAACCAGTTACTGGAGGCGGATCTGATTTACGTGCGCGATTTCACCCGCGACGACGCGATGGACGATGAGCAGCTCAAGCACCTGGCGCTGATCGCGCACCACTGCTACGGGTCGTTCGACCTGGTCCTGCGGTGCCTGGCGCTGCTGGCCGGGCGCGGCCGGTTGGCCAACGAGGCGGTGCGCCGCTATGCCGCCGTGGTTCAGGGGGGCGCGGCGCGGGCCGGGCCGGCCGAGCTGTCGGATCTGTCGTTCGACATCCAGTTTACGATGAAATAGCGCCGCGCAGACGCGGCAGCAGCAGCCCGAGGCCGATCCCGCGCGCGGCCAGGAACACCAGGAACGCGGCCCACAGGCCGTGGTTGCCCCACGACGCCAGCAACCACCATGCCGGCAGATAGGCGCCGAAGGTGGCCAGCAGCATCGTATTGCGCATCTCTTGTCCCCGGGTCGCGCCGATGAACACCCCGTCGAGCCAGAAGCTCCAGGCCGAAATCAGCGGCGAGACCACCAGCCACGGCAGGTATCGCGCAGCCTGGTCGCGGACCTCGGCCAGATCGGTCAGCGCGGCAATCAGAAGCTCCCCGCCGAGCGCGTAGGTCCCGGCGATGACTGCCGCGATCCCGAGCGTCCAGCGCCCCGTCAGCGCGATCGCGCGTTTGAGCCGCGCCTGATTGCGCGCGCCGATCGCATCGCCGACGAAGGCCTCGGCGGCGTGTGCAAAACCGTCCAGCGCGTAGGCCATGAAATGCTGGAAGTTCATCAGCACCGCGTTCGCGGCCAGGATTAGCTCGCCCTGGCGCGCGCCCTGACGCACGAAAAACGAAAGCGCGAAGATCAGGCAGAGGGTGCGCAGCATGATGTCGGCGTTGACCCTCAGAATCGCGCGCAACTGCGCCAGATCGCGGATTTCCGCCCAGCGCCACAGCCCCGGCACGAGCTTCCCGCTGCGCCACACCAGCGCCAGCCCAATACCCAGCGCCAGGTATTCGCTGATGACCGAGGCCACCGCGACCCCGGCCACCCCCCAGCCCAAGACGGGCACGAACAGCAAGTCCAGCACAATGTTGGTCAGGTTCGCCCCGAGCATGATCGCCAGCGGCGCGCGCGCGTTCTGGGTGCCGAGAAACCAGCCGACCAGAACGTAGGTCATCAGGGTCGCGGGCGCGGCCCAGATTCGAATCGCGAAATAGGCCCGCGCCTCGCGCTCGACCTCGCCGCCGGCGGCGATCAGCGCGAACGCGACTTCCCGGATCGGCGCCTGCGCCGCAAGTATCGTGAAGCCAAGCACCAGCGCAATCAGCCCCGCCTGGGCGAGCTTGGTCTGGACCCTGCCCGGCACGCCGCCGCCGTGCGCTTGGGCGACAAACCCGGTGGTCCCCATGCGCAGGAACCCGAAGCCCCAGAACACGAAGCTGAAGATCACCGCGCCGACCGCGACCGCGCCGATGTAGTGCGGCTGTGGCAGGTGACCGACGACCGCGGTGTCGACCATCCCCAGCAGCGGGATCGACACGTTGGACAGGATCATCGGCGCGGCGATGCGCCAGATATCGCGGTGACCGGGCCGGCCGGCCGTCGCGGTCGGGCCGTTCAGGTAAGCTTGGCCCACAGTGTCCGCAGCCGTTTGGCCGAGACCGGCACAGCGGTCTTGAGTTCCTGGGCGAACAGCGACACCCGGTACTCCTCGCACAGCCAGTGGAACTCGTCCAGCTCGCGCGGATACTCCTCGACGGCCGCGCAGCGCTCCAGGTAATCGGACCAGAATCCGTCGATCCGGTCCTGGCGCTGGCGGTCGCGGGCGGGATCCAGGGCCAGGCGCTCGAGGCGCACCGAGATCGCGCGCAGGTAGCGCGGGTAGTGTTCCAGCCGCTCGAGCGCGACCTCGGTCAGGAAACCCGGATAAAGCAGGTGCCCGAGCTGGCTCTCGACGTCGGCGTGGGCCAGCGGGTAGAGCGACTCGAAGTCCCCGGCCAGCGCGCGGCGCACCCGGGTGAACTCCGCCAGCACCTGGCGCAGGATCTCGGTCAGGCGGGTCGCGCGGGGGAGCAGGTCCACGCGCGCATGAGCGGCGAGCCGCTCGAACGCATCGGGGTCGCGGACCGGCTCGCCGAACGCGCTCAGCGAGGCCATCGAGCTTGCAAACACCAGGTCCTCCTTGAGCGCCCGCGGGCTGTCGATCGGCGCGTATTCAAGGCTCAGCTTCGCTTCCAGCGGCAGCGAGCGCGCCAGATAGCGGAACTTGTCCTTGAGGGTGAGCTGCAGCAGCCGGCGCAGGCCGTGCACGTGGTACTCGGCGGCCTCGCCCGGCTCCTCGAACAGGCGCACCCCGACCGAATCCTCCTGGTCGACCAGCGCCGGGTAGGCGGGGGCTCCGCCGTCGAGTTCCACCCGTTCCGGCAGGGCGCCGAACGACCACGAATCGAGCCCGTCCAGGAAATACTCGCGGTCGGACTGAGCCAGGAACTCCTCGCGCGCGTCCTCGCCGAAGTCGCGCTTCAAAGCCGAAAGGTCCCGCCCCTGGGCCACCAGCGTGCGCCCGTCGCGCACCTGGATGTTGATCCGCAGGTGAGCCTCGAGCTGCGCGGGCTGGAACTCGTCGGCGGCGACCGCGACCCCGGTATCGCGATGCAGGAAATCCGCCAGCGCGGCGCTCAGGCTGCCCGCGCGCGAGCGTTCGGAGACGAACTTGCGCGCGTAATCCGGCGCCGGCACGAAGTTGCGGCGCCTGGCCTTGGGCAGCGACTTGATCAGCGCGGTGACCTTTTCGTGCAGCAGCCCCGGCACCAGCCACTCCAATGGCTCGCCTTGGAGCGTGTTCAACAGGTGCAGCGGAACCTGCAGGTTGACTCCGTCCTCGGGCTCTCCCGGCGCCAGCTCGTAGACCACCCGATAGGCGGTGCCGTCGATTTCGAGCGCGTCCGGAAACGCGGCCCCGTCGATCGCGTGATCGGCGCGGGCGAGCACCAGCTCACGGCTCAGGTACAGGAACCTCGGGGACTTACTTTCGGCCGCGCGCCGCCAGCGCTCGAACGCCTTGGCGGTGCAGATGTCCGCGGGCAGGCGCTCATCGAAGAACCGATAAAGCTCGGGCTCGCCGGCCAGCAGATCGCGCCGGCGCTGGCGCGCCTCCAGGTCGCGGACCTCGGCGATCAGCGCCCGGTTGTGGGCCAGGAATCCACCCTTGGAGTTCAGCTCGCCGCCGATCAGGGCCTCGCGGATGAAGATCCCGCGCGCCTCCTCGGGCTCGCGCTCGCCGTAGTGGATGCGCCGCTTGACCACCAGCGGCAACCCATAAAGCGTGACCCGCTCGTAGCCGATGACGCGCCCCGAGCGGCGCGACCAGTGGGGATCGAACGAACTTCGCTTGACCAGGTGCTGCGCCGCCGCCTCGACCCACTCGGGCTCGATCCGGGCGTTGATCCGCGCGTACACCCGGGCGGTCTCCACCAGCAGCGCGCTGACCACCCAGCGCGGCGGCTTGGCGAACAGGCCGGAGCCGGGGAAGATCGAGAACCGCTGTCCCCGCGCGCCGAGATAGTCGCGCTCGTCCTTCAGGCCGATATGGCTCAGGAACGCGACCACCAGCGACCGGTGCAGGGTCTCGTAATCGGCGCTCGCCCCTTTCAGCGGCCAGCGCGATTCGCGCGCCTGATCGCGCAACTGGGTGTGGACGTCGGCCCATTCGCGCATTCGAATCGCGCTCAAGAAACGTTCCCGGCACCAGTCGCGGCGGGTCTTGTTGGAGCCCGCCTGGCGCACCTTGACCCAGGCCCGCCACAGGTTGAGCACGGCCGCGAAATCGGACCTCGGATCGTTCCACTGCGCGTGCGCCTCGTCGGCCGCGGCGGTGGCCTCGTAGGGTCGCTCTCGCGGGTCGTTCAGGGTCAGAAAGCTGGCGATCACCAGCGCCTCGTCCAGGCACCCCGCGTCGCGCCCGGCGGCGAGCAGCCGCGCCAGGCGCACGTCCAGCGGCCACTGCGCGAGTTCCCGCCCGATCCGGGTCAGCGCCTTGCGCCTGTCCAGCGCCCCCAGTTCGAACAACAGCTGGTAGCCGTCGGCGATGTAGCGCGCCGCCGGCGGCTCCAGGAACGGAAAGTCCTCGATCTCGCCCAGCGCCAGCGACTTCATCATCAGGATCACGGTCGCCAGGTTGGTGCGCAGAATCTCCGGCTCGGTGTACTCGGGCCGGGTCGAGAAGTCGGTCTCGTCGTAGAGCCGGATGCAGATGCCGGGGCCCAGCCGCCCGCAGCGTCCCGCGCGCTGGGCGGCGCTGGCCTGCGAAATCGCCTCGATCGGCAGCCGCTGGACCTTGCTGCGGTGGCTGTAGCGGCTGATCCGGGCCAATCCTGAGTCGATCACGAAGCGGATCCGCGGCACCGTCAGCGAAGTCTCGGCGACGTTGGTCGCGAGCACGATCCGGCGCGCCGGGCCCGGGTGGAAGATCTGCTGCTGGCGATGGCGCGCGAGCCGCGCGTACAGCGGCAGGATTTCGGTATCGCGCATTCGCATCCGCCCGAGCGCCTCGGCGGCGTCGCGGATGTCGCGCTCCCCGGGCAGGAACACCAGCACGTCGCCGCGCGGATCGACCTGATCCAGCTCCTCGACCGCGGCGCAGATGCCGTCCATCAGGTCGCGGTCGGGCTCCCCCGGCTCCGCGGCGGCCAGCGGCCGGTAGCGAAACTCAACCGGATAACCGCGTCCGGAGACCTCGATCACCGGCGCTTCGTCGAAGTGCGCAGCGAAGCGCGCGGTGTCGATCGTAGCCGAGGTGATGATCAGCTTCAGGTCCGGCCGGCGCGGGAGCAGGCGCTTCAGATACCCGATCAGGAAATCGATGTTCAGGCTGCGCTCGTGGGCCTCGTCGATGATCAGGGTGTCGTAGGCGTCCAGCGTGCGGTCGCGCTGGGTCGCGGCCAGCAGGATGCCGTCGGTCATGACCTTGATCAGACTGTCGGCGGAGGTCCGGTCGTCGAAGCGCACTTGGTAGCCGACCTCGGCGCCGAGGCGGCAGTTGAGCTCCTCGGAAAGCCTGGCGGCGATGCTGCGCGCGGCGATCCGGCGCGGCTGGGTGACCCCGATCCAGCCGTCGCGCCCGCGGCCTGAGTTCAGGCACATCTTGGGCAACTGGGTGGTCTTGCCCGAGCCGGTCTCACCCGCGACCACGACCACCCGATGGGCCTGGATCGCCGCCTCGATCGCGCGGGCGTGGCGGGCGATCGGCAGCGCCTCGTCGAAGGCA
The DNA here is from genome assembly GCA_041633655.1 of Lysobacterales bacterium. GTDB lineage: Bacteria > Pseudomonadota > Gammaproteobacteria > Xanthomonadales > SZUA-38 > JBFGYD01. The sequence goes on from JBFJNB010000005.1 coordinate 7,093, forward strand.
ATCTCAAGGCCCGCCGCGGTGCGCCGCTCGCGCGCGGCGACCGATTCCCCGATCGCAACACCCAGGCGCTCCAGTCCCTGCTGGTAGGGCAGCCCCTGGGCAGCACGGCGCTCCAGGCCGCGCAAGCGGCGCTTGAAGCCGGGCCGGTCGCGGCCCATGACCCGGTCGAGTTGGCGGGACAATTGGTCAAACATGGGGGCTTTACGAATAGATGTTCGCTATCTGAGCGATAGATTCAATTCATTTCATCTATTGATTGGGGGGTGCTAAGGTGTGGCAAATCGAAAGTGTAGCGAATTTGGACAGGAGCAACGACGCATGAAGATCGACATCGGAATTTCCGAACCTCAGCGAAAGGAAATCGCCGAGGGGCTGTCGCGGCTGCTGGCCGACAGCTACACGCTGTACCTGAAAACCCACAATTTTCACTGGAACGTGACCGGGCCGATGTTCTCCACGCTGCACGACCTGTTCGAGCAGCACTATACCGAGCTCGCCCTGGCGGTGGACGAAATCGCCGAACGCATTCGCGCGCTGGGCTTCCCGGCCCCCGGCTCGTACGCTCAGTTCGGCCAGCTTTCCTCGATCGAGGAGGAGACCGGCACCCCGGCCGCCGAGGAGATGGTGCGCCAACTGGTCGAGGGCCAGGAGGCGGTCGTGCGCACCGCCCGCTCGATCTTCGAATCGGTCGATCAAGCCCGCGACGAGCCCAGCGCGGACCTGCTGACCCAGCGCATGCAGGTGCACGAGAAAAACGCCTGGATGCTCAGAAGCTTACTGGATTAGACAGCCCTTTAGAGTCTTCCTCCAAGCGCTGCGTCCGCTATATGACGCACTGGCCCGGCCGGACCCTGCTCGCCCCCTCCGAGCACGATTATCCGGTCGGGCCTTCTACATTGTCGACTTCGTCCAACGAAGACGGCTCATGCCGGGCCACTTCTTCACGGGCTACGGCAACGCATGGCCGCTTCTTCGCCTGAACTTCGTTCGACGAGGGCTTTGTGCTTTTCGCAATCTTTGTCGTCGGCTTTTGGGTAGGCTCTCCTCGCTTTTTCGCTTGGAGGACGGTCATGACATTGAGCATGAATCGGTTGCTGTTGGCGGTGGTGTGCTGCGCGGCTGCCTTGCCCGGCGCCCTCGCGGAGCGGCTGCAGGGCGATCCGGAGGCGGTCGTGGCGGTCGAGCGCATGATCGAGCGGTTCGGCGGGGCCGACCTGTGGTCACGCGCCCGCACGCTGTATCTGGAGTACGACGGCTGGCGCAGCGAACCCGCCGAGCCGGTCATCGAGCGCGCCTGGCGCGATCTGCGCGAGCCCTACCAGCGCGCCGAGTTCGAGGGCCGCAGCTTCTACACGATCTTCGCGATGACCCCGTCACGGAGCTGGCTCAGCCGGGACGGTCAGGTGCGCGTGTTCGAACCCGACCGGCACCGCGCGATGGTCGGTTGGCACCCGTACGACTTCTACACCGCGCTGCGCTCGCTCGCGGTCGGCGACCCGAGCCTGCGCTTGCAATGGGACGCCCCAGACCGCGTCGTCATCACAACCACCGACGGGGTCGAGCGAGGCTGGTGGCGTATCGACCAAAACGGCGGGCTGATCCAATGGGGTGCGATCAGCGATGACGGTGAACCGCTCGAGTACCTCTACGGCCCGATGCGCGCGTTCGGCAACGTCAACTTCCCGGCCTGGGGTTCGTCCCAGGACGGCGGGTGGCGCTGGAATTACACGATCGTGGACCTGAGCACCGATCCGATCCCGCTCACGGTCGGCCTCGACCCGCCTGGGGACTGAGCATTCGTTGATAATGGATGGCACGAAGAAGTTACCTCACGCGCTGGATTTCTGGGTCGGGAAATGGGACGTCGAGAGCGGCGGCCGGACCTGGCGCGCCACCTTCGACGCCATCTACATCCCCACCGCGCCGTAGCCGGACCCACGCCGGAGAGAAGCCACCCCTTCCAAACCCACGGAAATCGAGTCGCCAGGCCCAAGGCACGCGGCCGGTTTTCGCGGGGGACCCCGCGAAAGAAGGGCGCCGCCTTTGGCCGGACCCACGCCGGAGCGAAGCCACTCCCCTCAATCCAGCCGTTTTCTGAACCTGAGCATCGCCAAGGTCAGCGTGACCGCGGCGAAGACGCCCAGGGCGACCAGCTCCGCGCTCAGCTCGGCCAGGCTTGCGCCGCGCAGCATGATGCCGCGGATCAGGCGCACGAAGTGGGTCAGCGGCAGCACCTCGGCGATCTGCTGCGCCAGGCGCGGCATGCCGTCGAACGGGAACATGAAGCCCGACAGCAGGATCGACGGCAGGAACACGAAAAACGCCATCTGCATCGCTTGAAACTGGGTCTGCACGAAGGTCGAGATCGTCAGCCCCAGCGACAGGTTGGCCACGATGAACACCAGCGCGGCGAGGTAAACGTCGCCGAGGTTCCCGATCAGCGGCACCCGAAACAGCAAATCGGCCACCAGCAGCACCAGCGAGAGCTGGATCAGCCCGATGATCACATAAGGAACGATCTTGCCGACCATCAGCTCGCCGGTCGCCACCGGCGTTGCGATCAGCAGTTCCAGATTGCCGCGTTCGCGCTCGCGCACGATCGCCACGGCCGTAAAAAGCACCATCGTCATGGTCAGGATCACCCCGGTCAGACCAGGCACGATCGCGACCGCCGAGCGGCGCTCCGGGTTGTAGAAGTTGCGCACCTCGATCTGCCGCACCGCCGGGCGCACCGGCTGGGTGTCGAAACGCGCCGTCATCGCGGTCAACTGGTTGGCGACCTGCAGGATCGTCGGATCGGTGCCGTCGACCAGGAGCTGCACCGCGGCCTCGCGCCCGTCGATCACGCGCCGGTCGAAATCCGGGTGAACGTGGACGCCAACCGCGATGCGCCCGGCGCGAATCGACTCCATCAACTCCTGCGGGTTCGCAACCGCGGCGACCAGGTCGATCACCTGGCTTGCCTCCAGGTCGGCCACGAACTGGCGCGCCAGGTGGCTGCGCGCCTCATCGGCGACCGCCGCGCGCAGGTGCCGCACGTCGGTGTTGATCGCGTAGCCGAACAGCGCGAGCTGGATCATCGGGATGCCGATGATCATGCCGATCGTGAGGCGGTCGCGCAGCAGTTGGCGCACCTCCTTGCGCATGATCGCGGCCAGGCGAAGTAGAGCCTTCATCGCTCACCACCGTCCTGCTGCGACGCCCCAATGGCACGCCCTGACCGGCGTTCGCTCCGTCGGAGTGCTCGACATAGGCCGGCTATGCCTGCGCGCTCCTCGGTCCCGAACGCCACCCATGCCGCGCCCTTGAGCCGTCTCGCGACGAACGGAGGTGAGCGATGAAGGCTCGCCTTCATCATCGCTCACTACCCTCCTGCTGCGACGCCCTCCGCGCCTGGGTGACCGCGACGAACACGTCCTCGAGGCTGGGTGCGGTCGGGCGCACGTCGGCCTCGACCCCGGCCGCGGCCAGCCGTGCGGCGACCAGGTCGCGCGGCGCGGGCACCGACTTGGGCACCAGCACCCGCAGGCGCAGCCCCAGTTGGGTGACGCTGAACGCCTCCGCGCAGTCCTTCAGCACCAGCCGCGCGCGGTTGGTCTCGGCGGACGTCACTTCGACCACGTTGACCGTCAGATTGGCGGCGAGCTCGGCCGGGGAGCCGTCGGCGACCTTGGCCCCGCGGTCGAGGATTGCCAGCCGGTGGCAGCGCTCGGCCTCGTCCATGTAGTGGGTCGAGACCAGGATCGAGGTGCCGGCGTCGGCCAGTCCGAACAGCGACTCCCAGAAATCGCGCCGGCTCTTGGGATCGACCGCGCTGGTGGGTTCGTCCAGGAACAGCAGGCGCGGCCGGTGCAGCGTCGCCGCGGCCAGCGCCAGGCGCTGTTTCTGGCCGCCGCTCAGGGTGCCAGCGCGCTGCCTGGGCCGGTCGGCAAGGTCATAGGTTGCCAATTGCTCGGCCACCCGTGTGGGCCGCTCGCGCCGCGGCAGCGCGAAGATCTCGGCCATGAACTGGAGGTTCTCGTGGACGCTCAAGTCCTCGTACAGCGAGAACTTCTGGGTCATGTAGCCGATCCGGCGCTTGATCTCTTCCGGCTCGGCGGTCACGTCGAACCCGAGCACCCGGGCCGAGCCGGCGGTGGGTTTGAGCAGCCCGCACAGCATCCGGATCGTGGTCGATTTTCCGGAGCCGTTCGGGCCCAGGAAGCCGTAGATCCGGCCGCGAGGCACGTCCAGGTCGACGCGGTCGACCGCGGTCAGCGTCCCGAAGCGGCGGGTCAGGCCGCGGGCGTTGATCGCCCAGTCCTCGCGCACCTCGGCTGCGGGCACGGCCATCGGCTCAGCGATCGGGAAAGGTCACGGTGACCGGCACCCCGTCCGGCAGCCGCCGGTCGAGGCCCTCGATATCGACCTCGGCGACGTAGCTCAGGCGCCCGCGGTCGCGCTCGGTCAGCGCGTAATAAGGGGTGAAGGTCGCCGCACTCTCGATCCGCCGGACCCGCCCGGGGAGCGCCCGGTCGAGACCGTCGACACGGACCTCGGCGGTGGTGCCGGGGGCAATCCCGAGACGCCACTGCTCCGGCACGTAGACCCGCGCGTAGGCCTGGGACCCGGCCAGCACCACCGCGACCACCTGGCCCGCGGCCGGCTGTTCCCCGGGTTCGAATGGCAGCGAATCGACGACCCCTTCGGCCGGCGCGCGCACGGTCAGCCGCGCAAGGTCCACCTCGAGCGCCGCCACGGCGGCGATGGCCTGGCGCCAGGCCTGCTCGGCCTGACGAAGCTGCTCGGGCCGGGTGCCGGCCTCGAGTTCGGCCAGCCGGGCCGCGGCGGCCTCCTGCGCGGCCCGCGCCGCATCCAACGCCGCGCGCGCCTGATCGCGCGCCTCCACCGAGGTCAGGCCGCGGCTCAGAAGCGCGCTCAGTCGCTCGAACTCGGTCGCTCGGAAACGCAGCTCGTGCTCGGCGCCATTGAGGCGCGCCCGCTGTTCGGTGATGGTCTCGGCGCGCGGGCCCTCGATCAGCTCTTCGTGGTACGCGCGGGCCTGGTCCGCCTGCGCCCGCGCCTGCGCCAGGCGCGCCTCGACGCGCGCCGGATCGAGCACCAACAGCACGGCGCCGGCTTCGACCGTGTCGCCCTCGCGAACGCGAATGTCGACAATCGGCTCGGCCCGGTCAGCCACCAGCTCGATCCGGTCCGACTCGGTCAGCCCGACCGCGCCGGGCACCGACGGCACCGGCGTGCATCCGACCGCCACCAGCGCGGCCCCGAGCACCCGCAGCAACGATGATCTAGGACTATTCATCGCTCACCCCGTGACGGAACAGGTTTTGGGTATGGCGCGCCAGCGCGGCAGCGCCGAGTTCGTCCAATTCGATGCCCAGCACCCGGCTGGCCAGCGGGCGGGCCAGAAACGGAAACACCACGAGACCGATCAGCGACAAAAGCGTCAGCCGGGGGTCCAGCTCGGCGCGCATCTCGCCTTGCTCGATGCGCCGTGCGATCGGCGCCAGCAGGCCGCTGCGCACTCGTTCCCCGAAGCGGGCCGCAAACTCGGCGCGGAAGTCGTCGGCTCCGAAGACGACCTCGCGCAGCAGAAACCCGGGCCACCACGGATTGGCCATCAGCGCCTCGGTGTAGCCGCGGATGAAGTCCTCCGGCTCGGCGCGCGTGCTCAGGTGCTCCAGCAGCGGACCGAGCACCTCCTCGGCGATCGCCAGATAAAGCCCCCGCTTGTCGCCGAAGTAGTAGTGAATCATCGCGCCGTTGACCCCGGCTTCGCGGGCGATGCGCTTGACCGACACCGCGGTGAACTCGTTGCGCGCGAACAGCGCCCGGGCGGCCTGCATCAGCCGCTCGCGCACCTGATCCGGCGGCCGCCCGCTGGGGCGTCCCACGGTTCGCTGCTTGCTCATGTACCTATATTAACTGATCGTTTAATTAATTCAAGGTATGAGCGCTGCCGCACGCTTCGGTCCGCCGGGATCGTTTAGAATTCCCGGGTCGCCCAGCGTTTGGACGACGACCTCGCTGGGGACCGGCGTTGATCGCGAACGGAGAGTCCGCGTCATGACCAGGCAATCAAGACCGCTGTCGCGCGGGCTGACGAAGATGAGGCTGGTGGCCCAGCACGCCGCCCGCAGCGTCGGCCGGCGGGTGCTGCCGGCCTATCTGTACCGCAAGCTGAACGAACGCCTGGCCTACTTCCGCTGCACCGCGGTGCACGACCTGCCGCCGATCTTCCACTACTGGTCCAACCGCTACGTGCGGCCGAAGATGGAGCGCTTTGGCTTCTCGACCCCGGATCAGTTTTTCGAGCACTACACCGCGGCGCACTGCCGGGATGACGCCGCGAGGACCCACCAGGTGCTGAGCATCGGCGCCGGCAACTGCGACCTGGAGGCGAACCTGGCGCGCTCGCTGATCGACGCCGGAACGATCAATTTCCACGTGACCTGCCTGGATCTCAACCCGGTGATGCTCCGGCGCGGGCGGCGGCTGGTCGAACAACTCGGGCTGGAGCGGCATTTCCGGTTCGAGGGCGCCGATTTCAACCGCTGGACCCCGGACCGGCAGTACGACGTCGTGATCGCCAACCAGGTGCTGCACCACGTGGTGGAGCTGGAACGCCTGTTCGCCGCGATCCGCACCTCGCTGGCCGAAAACGGCCTGTTCCTGACCTCGGACATGATCGGCCGCAACGGCCACCAGCGCTGGCCCGAGGCGCGCGAGGCGCTGGAGCCGTTGTGGGCCGAGCTGCCGCGCGAGTACAAGTTCAACCACTTGCGCTACCGGGTCGACGAGGTCTTTCGCGATCGCGACTGCTCGCAGGACAGCTTCGAGGGGATCCGCGCCCAAGACATCCTCCCGCTGCTGGTCGAGCACTTCGAGTTCGAGTTGTTCGTGCCGTTCGGCAACCTGATCTTCGTGTTCGTCGATCGCGAGTACGGGCCGAACTTCGACCCGGACCGGGACTGGGACCGCGCGTTCATCGACCGGGTGGCCGAACTGGACGAACGGCTGATCCTGGAGGGCACCCTCAAACCCACCCAGATGGTCGCGGCGCTGCGCCAAAAAGGGGCCCGTGGCCCCGATTCGCCGGACCCCAAGCTGGTGCATCCGACGCTGACGCCAGAATTCTGCATCCGCCCGCCGGGTCGACGTCATCCTGGCCAGTTTTCGCCCCGGGAAGCGACCGGTTGAGCAGTTTCAGAATCGGCGCGCTGGTATAATATGGGGTTTTGCGCCGGCGCTCGCGGGCCGCGGCGCTCGCTGCAACGAGGTTATTCCATGGCAACCAGTTTTGGGTCGGCGTTTGCCCCGAGGATGGGCATTTGTCATTTTCGCGACGGGGCGTGGACGTCCCCCGAGTTGGTCCCGGTCGAGCCGCTGGCGCTGCACCCGGGCGCGCACGTGCTGCACTACGGCAGCGCCTGCTTCGAGGGGCTGAAGGCGTACCGGTTCGAAGACGGCAGCGCCCACATCTTCCGCCTCGACCGGCACATCGAACGGATGCGCGCCAGCGCCGGGCACCTGTGCCTGCCGGTCCCGGACGTTGCGCTGCTGGATGGAATCGTCCGCGAAGTGGTCAAGGCGTCCGCCGACATCATTCCCCCGAGCCCCGGCGCGCTCTACCTGCGCCCGGTGCTGATCGGCACCGAGCCCAACATCGGCGCCGCCACCCGTCCCTCGAACCAGGCGCTGCTGTACGTGCTGGCGTCACCGGTCGGGGACTACTTCGAAGGCGGCGGACGACCGCTGAAGCTGGTGATCGAGGACGCCCGGATGCGCTCGACCCCGCAGATGGGACAGGTCAAGACCGGCGGCAACTACGCCGCCGCGGTGCGCCAGATCACCGACGCAAAGAAGAAATACCAGGCCGACCAGGTGCTGTTCTGCCCCGGCGGCGATGTCCAGGAAACCGGCGCGGCCAACTTCCTGCTGCTGGCCGACGGCAAGATCCTGACCAAGCGCCTCGACGGCTCGGTGCTGCCCGGGATCACCCGCGACTCGCTGCTGAAGCTCGCCGCCGGCGATGGCTACCAGGTCGAGGAGCGCGATTTCGACCTGGCCGAACTGCTCGAGTGGATCAAGACCGGCGAGGCGGCGCTGTCGGGCACCGCGGCGGTGCTGGCCGCGGTCGGCAGCCTGGTTCACCAGGAGCGCGAGATTCCGGTCGGCGACGGCAAAACCGGACCGAACACCGCGCGCCTGCGCGAGCGGCTGACCCGGATCCAGAGCGGACGCGACCCCGACCCGTTCGGCTGGCACACTGCGGTGTGACCGGCTTCGAGTGACGAAGGGCAAACCCATGATTAGATTCACGCCATGGATCGCGCTGCTGCTCATCGCCGCCTGCGGCGGCGAGGCGCCGCCGCAACAGGCGGCCGCCGAGGAGGAGGCCAAGCCGGAGCATTTCCTGAGCGAGCACCACAAGGCGATGGACAAGGCCCGGGCGCTCCAGGATCAGCTGAACACCGCGGCCAAAGATCGCCTGGACGAGGTCGATCGCCAGACCCGGGACGCGGGCGAAACCGACGAGGACTGAGCGCACATGACCGGAGTCAGCGAACGGGTGGCGCTGGTCACCGGCGCCGGCCGCGGGATCGGGCGCGCCAGCGCCGAGCTGCTGGCCGCGCGCGGCGCGCGGGTGATGTGCGTGGCGCGCTCCGAATCGGAGCTGGCCGCGCTGGGCCTTCCCTACGCGGTCGCCGATCTGGGCACGCCCGAGGGCTGCGCCGCCGCGGTAGCCGAGACGCGGGAGCGGCTCGGCCCGATCGAGATCCTGGTGTGCAACCACGGCATTGGCTCCGCGGAGGAGCGGGTGGTCTGGGAGCAGGACCCCGGGCTGTGGGCCGAGACGCTGCGGATCAACCTGGACGGGCCGTTTCACCTGTCCCGGCTGGTGCTGCCGGACATGATCGCGCGGCGCTACGGGCGCGTCGTCTACACCAGCTCCACCGCCGGCCTCGTGGCCGAGCCCGAGGGCTGTGCCTACAACAGCTCCAAGCACGCGCTGCTCGGGCTGATGCGCTCGGTGGCGCAGGACGCAGGCGCGCACGGGGTCACCTCCAACGCGGTCCTGCCGGGCTGGGTGCGCACCGAGATGGCGGAGCGCTCGGCGCAGCACGAGGCGAAGCGGCGCGGGGTCTCCGTCGAGCAGGTATGGCAGGAGCGCGCGGCGCTGTATCCGCCCGGCCGGGTGGTGACCCCGGCCGAGGTCGCCGAGGTGATCGCGTTCCTGGCCGCCGAGGAGGCCAGCGGCGTCAGCGGCGAGGCGATCCGGGTCGCCCTCGGCAGCGTCTGGTAAAGCCGTTTTAGCGCCGGAAGAACTCGGCGAACTGATTCAAGCGGGTGGCCAGGCCCAGGGTCGCGGCCAGCACCGCGGAGATGACCTGCACGGTTTCACCGCCGCTGTAGGCCACCCAGGCCAGCCCGAGCAGGACGATGATGACCAGCGGCGTGCGCAGCGAGGTCCAGGCACTGGGCCTCCGGGCGGGCTCTTCCACCTCGGTGCGCAGGTCGGGCTCCACCTGGGCGACGAAATCCTCGAACGATCGGCTCTCGATGTGCGGAAACGGATCCAGCGTGCACAGCCGCATCCGGTCGAGCGACCGCAGCACCTGCGCCTGGAGCGGGCCGGGAAGCACCCCGTGCGCCAGTTCGTACAGCGCGACGCGCTGGGTCAGGTCGAGATCCTTCCAGATCGCTCTGTATTTGGGCTCGAGTTCCTCACCCACCAGTTCGGTCAACTCCCGCGGATTCAGGTCCTTCAGCCGCGGCTGCAGGCGACGCATGGCCGCCCCGGCGCGCGCCCCCAGCGGCCGGGTCTCCACGACCAGCAGACGGCGCAGGCGCGCCAGCCGTCCCAGCGTCGCCGGGCCGGAGTCGGGCACCGCGACCAGCAGGCAGTTCAGAGCGCGCCCGCGCTCCGCCGCCTCGTCGCCGTCGAAGCCCTCCAGCCGCGCGGCCACGTCGTCGGCTTTCTTCCCGGTGGCGATCACGCATTGGTTGTTGCGGACCAGCTCTTCGAGCACGCGGAGCGCGCGCTGGCGGGCGTCGCGGGCCTCGCCGAAGACCAGCGCGTCAAACCCGCGAATCAGCAGCGTCCTTCCGACCGGCAGCGACGCGGGCGGATGGGTGAGATCGAGTTCGCCGGGGCCATCGGCTCCGGCTGGCGCCTTGGAATCGTCCTCGACCAGGAACAGGGTCGGCCCGACGTCCTCGCATGGACCGCGCCCGTTCCGCACGATGAAGCGGTACTCGTTCAGCAGCCGGATGATCGACAGGCACAGAAACCCCAGCGCGCCGATGGTGACGATCCAGATCAGTGCGGTCAGCCAGGTCGTGCCGGCGGCTTGCGGCTCCAGTCCCGGGCTCAGCGTCACGCCCGCCAGGTAGCCCGTGTGCCGATCGAACATCGAGAACTTCTGGACCTTCGATGACTCGGCGTTCTCGGGATAGATGCAGAAGCGACCGCGGTCGCTTTCGGCGTCGAGTCGGTACTCAGGCAGCAGGTCGCGCAGGGCCGGCACCTGCTGCCAGATCATCGCCGCGACCCCGTGCGCGGGCCACCGGCAATCGGGCGGGTCGAAGTGCGGTCGGAATGCGATCCCGTCGGCGTCCGGCACCCGCACGTCGAGTTCCGGCAGCGCGCGCTTCAACGCACGGTCATCCACCGCGACCCGGTTCATCGCCGCGACGGCCTGGTTGGCGCGAAACGCGGTCTCGTGGAACGACCACGCCGGCGGGGTCAGCAGCAGCGCCGGCACCGGGCCCACCGCGACCACCAGCAGCAACAGCCAATAAGGCCATAGGGCGCGCTTCCAGCCGACGACGCCGCCACTGTCCGCGGCCATGGTCTTGCCGACAATCCAGGCCGCAACCGGCGCGAAGACCGCGATGAGGATCGTGACGAGCTGCGTCGCGGTGCCGAAGGTGGCCCAATCCCGTCGCAGCAACAGCACCCCGCCGACCAGGATCACCGCCAGGCTCGCCGACGGCAGCACAACGGCGTGGAAATCCCCGCCCGGCCAGATCATCCTCGACAGCCAGTGGCGGGTGCAGCGGAACTGAAACAGCAGATACCCGGTCAACCAGACCACTACCGCAAACGCCAGCACCACGCCGATCACGTTGCCCCAGGCGACCAGCCCGATCGACCACAACTCATCGACGTCGAAGCCGACGGCGATGCCCCAGTCCAGGGAGCCGAGGGGATCGTCCGGCGCGTCACCGAACGCGGCCAGCGGCAGGTAGTAGAACTGGTGCGATCGGCCATAGTAGCGGGCCGTCAGGAACTGGCCGGTCCCCGCGGCGACCGCGCCCAGCAGCGACGCATCGTGGCCGGTTTCGAGGAACACGTTCTCGACCAGCACGCGTTCCGGATCCGAGTGCAGCAGCACCGTGCCGGTGGCGTTCTCGAACACCGCGTAGGTAAAGCGTCCCGGGTCCGGAGCGAGGCTGAGCGCGGCCAGGCGGGTGTCGCCGGTGACGATGCCGCCCTCGGTTCCGCGCGGCACCGCGATCTGCAGCATCTTCTCCCCGTTGGCCCAGTTGACCAGGCGCTGGGCGACCAGCGGCGGCCGGTGCTCTCCCTGGAGCAGCTGAAAATAGGCGCGCGCGCTGAGGTCGATCCTGCTCGGCACGCTGCGGCAGCGGGTGGCCGTCAGCACCGGGTACTCGATCACCCCGGCCGCGTTGGTGCGCCCGATGACCTCCAAAAGCGGCGCCCCGGCGGCGTCGACCGGCGCCGGAACCCGGCCGCTTGCTCGATCGATCAGGCACACGTCGTCGGTCGGCGTGCAGGGCTGCTGGAGGTCCCGGCAGGCCAGGTAGTGGGACTCGTCCACCTGGCGCAGCAGCGCGGCGCGATCCCCAATTGCCTGGCGCAACTCATCACGGATCGATTCTGCCCGCCCCTGGATCGCGTCGCGCGCGACCCCGGCGGCGCGCTGCTGGGCGTCGTAACTGTAGGCCGCGACGAACGCGACCGCGCCGACCACCGCCAGCGCACCGCCGACGCGCCACAGCTCGTAAAATGAGATCGGATGGTCGTGCTCGCGCAGTCCCAGGCGCAGGATCGGCCAGCTCACGATGAGCAGGATGATCAGCGTCAGAAAAATGAACAGCAGCCGATTGTCGGGTTCGGTCGCGGCTTCCCTGATATCGGACCGGGCGCGCAACCCGACCAGGACCAGGTCGGAGCGGTCGTGAAGTTCCAATGACACCGGCTTGACGAACGCGGTGTAGGAGCGACCGGCCAGCTCCACCTCGACCGTGGTGCTGGCGCTGAGCGGTGGCTCGCCCTCGCTGGTCTTCTCACCGAGCTTGTCGGCCGCCCTCGTGATCACGTATCGCAAACCCAGCAGCGCCTCGCTGTCGTCCACCCGGCGGTGGGGCGAGCCGGCGAGGCCGGGGCGGGAGACCAGCGGGTGCATCGTGGCCAGGATCCGGTCTTCGGCGCCGAACATCACGTGCTCGAATTCGCGCAGGGCTTTGCCGGCGCCGAACAGATCCTGCGGATCGACCTCGAAGTAGACCAGCGCGCCGGGCTCGTACTGGGTGCCGAGAACCCGCCTCCCTTCGGCGCCATCACTTGCTTGCAGCAGGTGGCAGGGATGGACCCGGATCAACGCCTCGCGCGGGCCGATCTCCAGGCTCAGCAACGGCCGGCTGGCTGACGGCTGGGGGCAGATCTCCGGCATCGCGGTCGCGGGCTCGGGTTGCCGGCAGTGGCCGTGCTTTTCGTCCTCGCCGAACAGGCAATGGACCTGGGCCAGGTCCGGCTGGAGCTGCTCGCGGTATTCGACGATCGGCACTCCGTCGTCCCAGTTGGCGATGCTGCGCATGCAGTCCGCGCCGCAGTTGGCCTCGAGCCACGGGTCTTGTTCCGCTCCACGGGAAGCGGCGAATTGCGGCAGTTTTTGTTCGATCGTGCGGACATTTTCCTGGATCGTTGACTGCTCCATCTCGTGCAGGCCCACCAGCAGCCCACCGAAATCCGACCGCAGCGTGGTCTGCTCGTCGCCGCTGAGCTGGCGAAACCAGATCGGCGGGTTGGGGCCGGGCACGATCCGAAACAGGTCCTCGACCGAGGCGAGTTTCTTTTCCGCCTGCAGGTGGATCTCGCCGAGCGCCCGGAACCCGCGTTCGATCTCGTAGGCCTGCTGACGCATCAGCACGAAGGTCCAGTACGCGCCGACCGGGACGATCACGATCAAGGCGTTGATCGCCAGGCGCTTCAGAAATGCGCTGCGCGCGCCGCGGCGTGTGCCCTCTTCCGCGGCCCGCTGGTCGTCCGATTGTGTGCCCGGTTCAGCCATTTACATCGGCACTTCCCCCTCCTTCACCATAATAGACGGCGGCACCGCCGCCAATCTCTCACCCGGAACGGGACGTCGGGTCGGCTTCGCCCACCCAGGACTTGACGATCAGCGCCGGCACCAGCGCCGCGCAGACGATCCACAGGATCCACAGCACCCCCGCGCGCAGCGTCTGCCGCAGCCGCTGCCACCAGCCGAACTCCGGCGGCTGGCGCCGATATTCGGGCAGCTCGAACATGCCGGTGCCCGGAACGGCCCGGACCTCGGCCGCGAGCGTCTCGCTCGGTTCTCGCTCGAGCGCCTGCTTGAGCGCGTCCCAGTCCACGTGCGGGTAACGCCCGGTGGACAGCACGCTGCGCGCCGCCTCCCCGGCTCCCCACTCGACCTGCACCCGGCGCGCGCCCCGGGACCGCACCATCCCCGGAACCGAACTGCCCCGTTCGGCGAGCGCG
>JBFJNB010000006.1:0-19405 GCA_041633655.1 Lysobacterales bacterium
CGACGACGGTCAGGCGGTGCTGCCGGATGCCTGGTCTCAAGTCGAGCTGACCACCGCCGACGACACCATCGCTTTCGCGTTCGAGGACCTCGATGGCAAAGTCGTGACCCTGGACGACGAACGCTTCGCCGGCAAGCCGGTGATCGTCAACTTGTTCGGAAGCTGGTGCCCGAACTGCAACGACGAGGCGCCGCTGCTGAGCCGCTGGTACCAGGAGCACCGCGAGCGCGGCTTGGAGATGGTCGGCCTCGCTTTCGAGTATACCGGGGACGTCGACCGCGACCGGGAGATGGTGCGCCGCTTCGGCCAGCGCCACGGGATCGATTATCCGCTGCTGATCGCCGGCACCAGCGGCAAGCGAGACGCGGCCGAAGCGATCGGATTCCTGGACCGGGTGCTGGCCTACCCGACCACGATCTTCCTCGACCGCGACCACCAGGTCGTCAAGATCCACTCCGGCTTCGCCGGCCCCGGAACCGGCGAGCACTACACCGCGCTGGTGGCCGAATTCGAAGTCGAGATCGAACGATTGCTCGCCGATTACTAGACTTGGACCCGCGCATCGGCCCGCTGAATTCCCTGGGCAACGCCTCCAGTCCATCCCCCCGTAATTCGAGCCATGCGGGATATGGGATTCCTCATCGGCTCTTGTAGTGGTCGTGGAACAGGGCTTCTATCCCTGGCAGGATGGTTCCCCCACTCTTGGCATAGACATAGCCTGTCAGTCGGGCATAGTTGTCGAGGTCGCTCCCGATAAGGTAGGTCGCTTCGAGGGTCTCGCCGCCTTCTTCGAATTGAACGCGCAGCACGACGGCCGCGTCGGCGGTGGTTGCAAGCGCGCCGATTCCTTGACGCGTGATTCCGTTGATCACTCGCGTGACCGACAGCGTCTCCGTCTCCGTGGTGGGGAGCGCGATCGTCATCGTTCCCGCATAGGTCCGTTCGGATTCCGGGTATCGGCCAACTACGTCGTAGGAGCCGGCCAAGAACTCCGCCGCCATCGCGGGCGTTGGCGCCGGCTCCTCGCGGTGTCCACCGTTGGCCGAAATGGATACGAAAAACAGAAGCAAGAGAGTTGTTGATACTTTCGCTATTCGGTTCATGGGCCGTTTGCTTCGGGTAACAGGGTCATTCGGATTCGGAGCCGCGCCGCCTCAGAGCGGCCTCCAGGATTTCGATTATCGATCCGGTGGGAGCTTTGGGTCGTCATCGGGGGCGACGGAGTTGAAGAACTGGATGCGCGATTCGAGTTCAGCCAGGCGCTCGGCCGGGGTCAGCGACAGGAACCAGTCGATCAGCGTGTCGTCGTGGACGGCGTCGGACTGTGGTTTCATCGCGGCAGTCGCCGTTTCCGCGGGAATTTTTTTGGAATGAGAATCATTCGCATTTAGATCGTCGTAGGCACAGCCAGGATACCGCCCGCCGGCATCGGAAGCATACCTGACCGGGAGCCATCTGTGAGCAACGGCACTGGGGCTTGCCGCCGGCTGCTGGTACCTTTTCGCCGTTTCGATCCGGAGCCCACCGACGATGAACCCAGTCCGATACCATCTCGCAGCTTGGCTGTTGCCGTTCCTGAGCCTGGGCGCGCAGGCCGGCGAGGCCCCTCAGCAACTAGCCGACCTGTTCCACGAGTTCTTCGAGGAAAACCTGAAGATGAACCCGATCCAGGCCACCGCGATCGGCGATCTTCGCTACAACGATCAGCTCCCCAACGTGCTCGGTGAGGATTACCGCGCGAAGGACCGGGAGTTCAACGAGCGCTGGCTTCAAAAGATCCGCGCCGTCAGCCGCGACGAGCTGACCGGTCAGGATCGGCTCAGCTACGACATCTTCGTGTACGACCGCGAGGAGGAGCTGGAGGGGATGCGCTATCCGGGATGGCAGCTTCCGTTGAGCCAGTTCTTCAGCTTTCCGAATTTCATCGCCCAAATGGGTTCGGGTCGCAGCATCCAGCCGTTTCAGTCGGTCGAGCAGTACGAGGATTGGCTCGAGCGCATGGAACTCGTGGTCGTGGTCTGGGACCAGGCCATTGCGAACATGCGCGACGGGATCGAGGCGGGTGTGGTGCAGCCCCGGCCGATCATGGAAAAGGTGCTGCCGCAGTTGGCCGCCCACGTGGTCGACGACGTCGAGGACTCGATTTTCCTCGGTCCCGTCAAGAATTTTCCGGACGATTTCTCAGTCGAGGATAAAGCGCGTCTGGCCGAAGCCTACCGCGCGGCGGCCCGCGACCAGATGATCCCGGCCTACGCGCGCCTGCTCGAGTTCGTCCGCGACGAGTACCTGCCGGCCTGCCGCGAGACCGTGGGCTGGTCGGCTCTTCCCCACGGCGAGGACTGGTACAACTACCGGATCAAGACCTTCACGACCACCGAACTCCCGGCCGAGGAGATCCACGCCTTCGGCCTGGCCGAGGTCGCGCGGATCCGCGGCGAGATGGAGCAGGTCATGAAGCAGGTCGGCTTCGAGGGGGGGCTGCACGACTTCTTCAGCCACCTCGAGAGCGACCCCAAGTTCTACTACACGGACGCCGAAGAGCTACTTAAGGGCTATCGCGATCTGCAGCAAAAGATCGACGCGCTGCTGCCGAAGATGTTCGACGTGTTCCCGAAGGCCAACTACGAGGTGCGGGCGGTCGAGGCGTTTCGCGCCGAGAGCTCGGCGGGTGCTTCGTATCAGCCGGGCACGCCCGACGGCTCGCGCCTGGGCGTGTTTTACGTCAACACGTTCAATCTAAAAGGGCAGCCGAAGTTCGGGATGGAAACCCTGTCGGTGCACGAGGCCTCGCCCGGGCATCACTTCCAGATTTCGATCCAGCAGGAAATCGAGGACCTGCCCGCGTTTCGTCGCTTCGGCGGGTACTCCGCGTTCTCCGAGGGCTGGGCGCTGTACGCGGAGTCGATCGGCAAGGAGCTGGGGCTGTTCACCGATCCGTACCAGTACTACGGGCGGCTGTCCGACGAGATGCTGCGCGCGATGCGCCTGGTCGTGGACACCGGGCTGCACGCCAAGGGCTGGAGCCGGGAGAAGGCCATCGCCTACATGCAGGACAACTCCTCGATGGCCACCTCGGACGTGATCGCCGAGGTCGAACGCTACATCGCGATCCCAGGGCAGGCGCTGGCGTACAAGGTCGGGCAGCGCGTGATCAGCGGTCTGCGGGCCGAGGCCGAGGAGGCGCTCGGCGAGGACTTTGACATCCGCGCGTTCCACCGCCAGGTGCTGATCGACGGCGCGATGCCGCTGGACGTGCTGGCGCGCAAGATCAGGGAGTGGATCCAGGCCGAGCGCGGCTCGCGGGGATCCGCTTAGGGTTGGCCACGAAAGTGGGGCAAGCCCTGGCCACAGGCCGGCGAATCGAGATCATCGACGCGTTTCGCGGCTTTGCCCTCGCCGGCATCGTGCTCGTCCACATGGTGGAGCAGTATCTCGCGGCGCCGCCCCCGCCGGAGCTGCAGTCCGGAATGGTCCAGGGGCCGGTGGACCAGGTGGTTGCCGGCCTTCTCGAGGTGTTTGTCCGCGGCAAGTTTTTCGCGCTGTTCTCGTTCCTGTTCGGGCTCAGCTTTTTCCTGCAGATGGACCGCGCGGCCCGGCGAGGCGTCGACTTCCAGGGCCGGTTCATCTGGCGCCTGACGCTGCTGTTTGCGATCGGCTACCTGCACTCGCTGTTTTATCGCGGCGACATCCTGACGATCTACGCGATACTCGGATTGTTCCTGGTGCCCTTCCACCGGGTCCGCACGCCGGTCGTGCTGGCGGTCGCCGGGCTGCTGATCCTCGGGGTGGGGCGTTTGGCGGTGTTCGCCCTGAACGGCGGCGACACGATGTTCCCCCAGGGGGACTTTGCGCCGGAATTGCCCCACAACCGGGTTTACTTCGATGCCCTGCTGTCCGGCTCGCTGCTC
Organism: Lysobacterales bacterium; assembly: GCA_041633655.1. Taxonomy (GTDB): domain Bacteria; phylum Pseudomonadota; class Gammaproteobacteria; order Xanthomonadales; family SZUA-38; genus JBFGYD01. Next base: position 3,909 of record JBFJNB010000006.1, read on the forward strand.
GAGGTCTTTTCTTTGAACGCCTGGCAGGGCCACATGGCCAAGCTCGAGTTTCAGCTCAATGTATTCGGGCGCTGGTACCTGACGTTCGCGTTTTTCCTGCTCGGGCTGTGGGCCGGCCGAGTGCGCTTGTTCGAGAAACTGGACGAATGGCAACGCGCGATCAAGAAGGCCCTGTGGGCAAGCCTGGCCGCCTGCATCGTGTTTCTGTTCGCAACCGGATTGTTGTTCTCCGGGCTGGCGGACGGGAGCAATCAACCCAGCTTCAGGTCGTGGCGCGCGATGGCGGCATTGACCAGCTACGACCTGTTCAACTTCACCCTCGCGACCGTGATCCTGTGTGGGTTCCTGCTGGTCTATCGGCGCGCGCGGGGCCAACGTGTGCTGGTCAGGCTGGCGCCTTACGGCCGCACCGCGCTAAGCAACTACTTCATGCAGACGCTGATCGGCACCTTCCTGCTGTACCACTGGGGTCTCGGGTATCTGGGTAAATTCTCGAACACCGCGATGGTGGGCATCGGGGTCGCCGTTATCGCGCTGCAGGTTTACGCCAGCATGGTCTGGCTGCGGCACTTTCACTATGGCCCCATCGAGTGGCTGTGGCGCTGCGGGACCCGGCTGAGCTGGCAGCCGCTGCTCAAAAAAGGGGTCAGGTTCAATTATTCACGATAAAAGGTGCCCGACTCGTCTTCGTTTCCGAATAATTGAACCTGGCCCCTTTCATACGCAGCAGGTCGGCGGCCTTCTCGGCGATCATCACCGTGGGGGCGTTGGTGTTGCCGCTGACCAGCGTCGGCATCACCGAGGCGTCGACCACGCGCAGATTGTCGATGCCGTGAACCTTCAATTCCGGGTCGACCACGGCGAGTTCGTCGACCCCCATCTTGCAGGTGCCGACCGGGTGGTAGATGGTCTCGGCCTTGGCGCGGATGAATTCGACGATGTCGGCATCGGTGACCCGGTGCGCGCCGGGGAAGATCTCGTCGCCCCGGTAGGGATCGAACGCGCGCGCCGAAAAGATCTCCCGGCACAGCTTCACGCCGGCGATCATCGTCTTGAGGTCCCGGTCGCTGGCCAGGTAGTTGGCATGGATCAGCGGGTGCTCGTCCGGGCGGCCGGACTTCAGATCGATATGCCCCCGGCTCTCGGGGCGCAACGCGCAGCAGTGCAGCGTAAAGCCGTCGCCCTCGATCCGGTTGCGGCCGTGGTCGTCGAGCATCGCCGGGACGAAGTGCAGTTGCAGGTCGGGGCGGTCGTCGGTGGCCTCCGGCGACACCACGAAACCGCCGGCCTCGGCGATGTTGGAAGTCCCGATCCCCTTGTGGAACAGCAGGTACTTCAGTCCCACCGCCAGCTCGTTGGTGCGGTCGTAGGTGATCGGCTCGGTGCAGCGATAAAGGGTGCAGGCATCGAGGTGGTCCTGCAGGTTGCGGCCCACGCCCGAGAGTTCATGGCGCGGCTTGACGCCGGCGTTTTCGAGCACGTCCACCGGGCCGATCCCCGACAGCATCAGTAACTGCGGCGAGTTGATCGCGCCGGCGGCCAGGATGATCTCGCGCCCGTGGATCCGACTCACGCGGCCCCAGCGGTAATACTCCACTCCGGTTGCGCGCTGGCCCTCGAGCAGCACGCGGCGGGTCAGCGCGCGGGTCAGAACGGTCAGGTTGGGGCGCTTCTTGGCCGGGTTCAGGTAGCCGTCCGCGGTGCTGCAGCGGACCCCGTTGCGCTGGGTCACCTGGTAGTACCCGAAGCCGCGCTGGGTCGGACCGTTGAAGTCGTCGTTGCGCGGAAAACCGCGCTCCGCTGCGGCCTCCAGGAACACCTCGCTCAAGCGGTTGTGGTGGCGCAGATCCTGCACGCTCAGCGGTCCGTCCTGACCGTGGTATTCGGACCCGCCGCGCTCCTGGTCCTCGGCGCGTTTGAAGTACTCGAGCACATCGGCATAGCCCCAGCCGGGGTTGCCGAGCGCTGCCCAGCGGTCGTAGTCCTCGCGGTGGCCGCGGGCATAGCACATCGCGTTGATCGAGCTGGACCCGCCCAGGACCTTACCCCGCGGCCAGTACAGCCGGCGGTTGTTCAGGCGCGGCTCCGGCTGGGTCTCGTAACCCCAGTTGATGGACTGGATCTTGACCAGCTTGCCGAGGCCGGCGGGCATATGGATCAGGGGGTTCCAGTCGCGGCCGCCGGCTTCCAGCAGCAGCACCTGGACGTCGGGATCGGCGCTCAGTCGGTTGGCCAGCACGCAGCCCGCCGAGCCCGCGCCTACAATGATGTAATCGTACATCCGGTCCTCGTCTAGCTCGGATGCTGCGCACGCAACTCGTGCAACATTCGAGCTAATGATGCCCTCTGGCCCGCGGATCATTGTGCCCGGGCCTGGTCGGTGATCCTGAACCCGAAAGGGGGACGCTGCTGGATGGCCGTGGACGGCCGGATCGCCGGCGGTGGCCCCCGCGTCGGCCGGGGGGCGAGCGCATCGTGCCTGAAAGCGAGGCCCGGCGCAAGGGTTGACCAATGAGCGCGCAGGCCGCCAAATGGTCCGCTCTGAGCGTATAAGCAAGGAAAACAGATGAGTCGACGCGAGGTCGAGTTTCCGCCGAAAGATCTGCCCCTGAAAGAAGACGTGGGCAAGCTCGGGACGCTGGTCGGGGAGATGCTCAAGGAGCAGTGCGGGGACGATTTTTTCGATCTGGTCGAGGCGGTACGCCGGGCCGCGATCGCGCGCCGCGAGGGCGACGCCGCTGCCGCGGAGCGCCTGACGGTGCTGCTTTCGGAGGGCGCGGCCGGGCGCGAGCGGGCGCTGGTGCGCGCGTTCACGGCCTATTTCCAGGTGGTGAACCTGGCCGAGAAAGTGCATCGCGTTCGCCGCATTCGCGATTACCTGAGGGAAGGCCGGGGGCCGTCCGATTCGCTCGACGCGGTGCTCGGGCAGTTGCGCGAGGCGGGGGTGGAAACCGACGCGCTGCGCGCGCTGATCGAGCGGCTGGTCATCGAGCCGGTGATGACCGCGCATCCGACCGAGGCGACCCGCCGCACGCTGCTGGAAAAGGAACGCTCGATCGTCGTGCGCCTGGTCGAGCGCCTGGACCCGAGCCGCACGCCGCAGGAGGAGGCGATGGCGCTGGAGCGGATTCGCCAGGCGGTCACCAGCACCTGGCAGACCGAGCTGAGTCCGCACCAGCGGCCGACGGTCGAGGACGAGCGCGAGCACGTGCTGTTCTATCTGACCGAGGTGCTGTACCGGGTCGTGCCGGTGTTTTACGAGGAATTCCGCCGGGCGCTGGATCTCTATTTCCCGGACGCGTTTGCCGATGAGGAGAGGATGCCAAGCGTGCTGCGTTTCGCGTCCTGGGTCGGCGGCGACATGGACGGCAACCCCAACGTGACCGAGGCGACGATCCGGGCCAGTCTGGAGGACCACCGCGCGCTGATCGTCAAGCGCTACCTGCCCGAGCTCAACAAGCTGGCGCGGGTGCTGTCGCAGTCGCTGAGTGAGATCGGCGTCAGCGAGGCCGTGCGGCACCGGGTCAAGCGGTACCAGAGCCAGCTCCCCGAAGAGGCGAAGACCCTGCCCGAGCGCCACCGCGAGATGCCGTATCGCTGCCTGCTGAACCTGATGGCCGCGCGGCTGCGGCGGGTGCTAGAGGGCCGCGACCGGGCCTATGGCAGCAGCGCGGAACTGCTCGGCGATCTGCAGTTGATCCGAGCCTCACTGGAACAGAACGCGGGCCTCGCGGCCGGCTGGTTTCAGGTGCGCCGGCTGATCTGGAGGGTGCGCACGTTCGGGTTCCACCTGGCCGCGCTCGACGTGCGCCAGGACGCGCTGGTGCTGCGCCGGGCCGTCGCCGAGCTGACCGGCGACGAGGAGTGGCTCGAACGCAGCGCGGACGAACGGACCCGGCGCCTGGTGCTGCTGCTGAGCGGCGAGGTCGAGATCGCCGCACCGCGCGACGGGGAACTCGGCGAAACGCTGGCAGTGTTCGCCGCATTGAGCGACGCCCGTTCGACCTTCGGCAGCGGCGCCACCGGCACCTTCATCATCAGCATGACCCAGGGTGCGGACGACGTGCTCAGCGTACTGCTGCTGGCGCGCGCGGCCGGACTTGTCGACGACGATCGGGTGCCGCTGGACGTCGCCCCGCTGCTGGAGACCGTGGACGACCTGGAAGCCGGACCGAAGATCCTGCGCGCGCTGTGCCGGCTGGGGCCCTATCAGGCCCACCTGGAAACGCGGGCGAACGAGCAGCTCATCATGATCGGCTACTCCGACAGCAACAAGGACGGCGGCATCGGCTCGGCCCGCTGGGCGCTGCAGCAGGCCCAGGCCGAAATCCACGCGGCCGGCCGCGAGTCGGGCGTCGCAATCCGGTTTTTCCATGGCCGCGGCGGCAGCGTCAGCCGCGGCGGCGGCAACACCATCCGAGGCATCCTGGCCGCCCCGGTCGGGACCGTGGACGGCTACCTGCGAGTGACCGAGCAGGGTGAGGTCATCGACGAAAAATACGGCGTGCGCCCGCTCGCGCTGCGAAACCTGGAACAGATGACCGGGGCGGTGCTGCGCGCGTCGCTGCGCGGCGCGGAACGGGTCGAGCCCGGCTGGACCGAGGCGATGGACCTGATCGCCGCCGACTCGCGCCGGGCGTACCGCGAGCTGGTGTTCGAGAGCCGTGACTTCGTGCCCTATTTCCGCGCCGCGACCCCGATCGACGTGATCGAACGGCTGGCGATCGGCTCGCGCCCGGCCTCGCGCCGCAGCGGTCAGGGGATCGAGAATCTGCGGGCGATCCCGTGGGTGTTTTCGTGGGCGCAAACCCGCGTCGGTTTGCCCGGCAGCTTCGGGCTGGGCACGGGGCTGGCCGCGGCGCGCGACAAGTTCGGCCTCGATACCCTGAAGGAGATGCTCCAGTGGCCGTTCTTCGCCGCGCTGATCGACGACGTGGAGGTGGTGCTGGGGCGCTCCGATCTGGACGTGGGCCGCTGCTACCGCGCGCTGGCCGAGCCCAAGCTGCATCCGGTGTACGATCGCATCGCCGCCGAGATGGAGCTGGCCACCGAGATGATCCTGAAACTGAAAGGCAGTACCGAACTGCTCGCCGGCGCGGCCACGCTGAAGCGCTCGATCCGGTTGCGCAACCCCTACGTCGACCCGATGCACCTGCTGCAGATCGACCTGCTCGCGCGCTGGCGATCCGGTAGGCGCAAGAACCCGGATCTGCTGAGCGCGCTGTTCAGCACCATCAACGGGATTGCGGCGGGGATCCAGGGGACGGGGTGAACCAGTGTCGTCGACGCTCGTATGCCGAACGGTCCGCGTCTGGCCTCTTCTTTTGCTTCGCAAAAACCGAAACCAGTCGCGGCCCTGGCCTTTCTCACGCTGAGGCACGGCAAAAGCTCCGCCTCTTCTTTCGCTACGCGAAAACCGAAACGGGTCTTTTGCCTGGCCTTTCTGCCACGGGTGCGAGCGTTGCCTTCGTTCTTGTGATGCGGCACGCTGATGGCCCACGGACTTCCCTAACGGGACAGGGGCTAGAAGGGGACTGACGCGATGTACTTCGAGGTAAAACACCCGTGCGTCGAGCACAAGATGGCGCTGCTGCGCGACCACACGACCGGGCACAAGAAGTTCCGCGAACTGGCCACCGAGGTGACCATGTTCGTCTGCTACGAGGCGCTGAAGAACATCGCACTAAAGGAGGTCTGGGTGCGGACCCCGGTCGCCGATGCCGCGTGCCGGATGATCGCCAACGACCTGGTCGTGGTGCCGGTAATGCGCGCCGGGGTAGGGATGCTCGACGGCATCCTCGGCCTGGTGCCGACCGCGCGCGTCGGGTTCATGGGGCTGTACCGCGACGAGGAGACGAAGATCCCGGTGGAGTACTACAAGAAGCTGCCGCGGGTGTCCCCGGACGCGCACTACATGGTGGTCGATCCGATGGTCGCTACCGGCGGAACGGTGGTCGCGACCCTGGATCTGCTGCGGGAGCGCGGGGTCAAGTCCGCGGTCGTCATCTGCATCCTGACCTGCCCCGAGGGCATCTCCGCGGTCGAGCGGCACCACCCGGACGTCCCGATCTACGCCGCCGCGGTCGACGAGGGCCTGAACGAACGCAAGTACATCGTCCCGGGTCTGGGCGACGCCGGCGATAGGCTATACGGCACGCTGTAAGAAAAAAAAAGGGGTCAGGTTCACTTTTCCCCAGACGAGGTTCGCCCCCTTTAGCTGGGGCGGGCGAAAAGTGAACCTGACCCCTTTTTTCGAGCCCTTTCTAGCTCTCCCAGCCGCAGGTCCGGCCTTGATTTTGCTCGTCGAGCCAGGTTTTCAGCGGGGCGAAGTAATCGATGATCGCGGTGGCGTCCATCTCGCGCGAGCCGGTCAGGACCTCGAGTGCTTCCGGCCACGGGCGCGACGAACCGAGCTCGAGCATCTGCGCCAGGCGCCGCCCGGCCTCTTCGTTGCCGTAGATCGAGCAGCGGTGAAGCGGCCCCTCGTAGCCGACGATCTCGCACAGCGCCCGGTGGAACTGGAACTGCAGGATGTGGGCCAGGAAGTAGCGCGAGTACGGCGTGTTGGCGGGGATGTGATACTTGGCGCCGGGATCGAAATCGGCCTCGCTGCGCTCGACCGGCGGGGCGATGCCCTGGTAGCGGGTGCGCAGTTCCCACCACGCGGCGTTGTATCTGTCGGGCGGGGTCTCGCCGCTGAACACCTGCCAGCGCCAGCGGTCCACCAGCAGGCTGAACGGCAGAAACGCGATCTTGTCCAGGGCTTGGGCCAGCAGCAAGCCGGTGTCCTTGGACGCATCGGGAATGGTGTCGATCAGGCCGATGCGCTTCAGGTAGTCCGGCGTGACCGACAGCGCGATCGTGTCGCCGATGGCCTCGTGAAAGCCGTCGTTGGCGCTATTGCGGTACAAAAGCGGCTGCCGGTTGTAGGCCCGCTGGTAGAAGTTGTGCCCCAGTTCGTGGTGGACCGTGACGAAATCCTCGGCGGTCTTCTGGATGCACATCTTGATCCGCAGGTCGTCCTTCTGGTCGACGTCCCAGGCGCTGGCGTGGCAGACGACGTCCCGGTCCCGCGGCTTGATGAACAGCGAGCGTTCCCAGAACGTCTCGGGCAGCGGCTCGAACCCGAGCGAGGTGAAGAAATTCTCGGCGACCTTGACCAGGTCGATCTCGGTCATGCCGCTGGCTTCGATCCGCGCGGTCAGGTCGTAGCCGGGGTCGGCGTCCGCGGGCGCGACGAGCTCGTAGATGTTGCCCCACTGCTGCGACCACATGTTGCCGAGCAGGTGGGCCGGAATCGGTCGTTCGGGCGGCACCACGGTGGCGCCGTAATGATCGGCCAGCCGCGCGCGGACGTGGCAGTGCAGCGCGTCGTACAGCGGTTTGACCTGCCCCCAAAGGCGGTCCATCTCGGCGGCGAAGTCATCGGGCGGCATGTCGTACTTCGACCGCCAAAGGGCGCCCACGTCCGCATAGCCCAGCGCCAGCGCCCCCTCGTTGGCGATCTCGACCATCCGCACGTAGGAGTCCTTCATCGGCGGCGATATCCGTCGCCACCCGACCCACAGCTCGCGCAGCAGTTCCGGGTCGCGTTCCCGTGCGAGCATCAGAATCAAGTCGCTCAACGACAGGCATTCCCCATCGGTGCGGCAGTACTCGCCGCGCCCGTAGCGGCTCTCCAGGTCGCTGGTGATGCGCGCCAGTTCGGCGGTCTTGGCGGGCTCTGGCGGCGCCGGCAGGGTGAGCGCCAGCCTCAGGGAATCCAGCTTGCGCCGCAGGTCGGCATCCAGCTCCAGCGCATTGAACCGGGCCGCTTCCCCGGCCAGGCGCACGGTGCCCGCAACCAGCTTCTCGGATGCCTGGGCGGAGAGCAACTGGGTATCGAAAGTGATGAAATTGGATTGCACCCAGGCGGCCCGCTCGGCGTCGATTACCAGGCGCTCCAGTTCGCTCTGGGCGGTGTCGATGAACGCTTGCGCGTCCGCGACGGTCGGTGCGGCACCCGGAGCCTGGATCGAGGATGCCGGCTCTGGCGCGGGACCGCACCCGCTCGCGCTCAGCGCCACGGCGATCACGGCCGCATCAATCAGGTGGAGATGCCTGGGTTTGCTCATCGATCCGTTCTCCTGCCAAGATGGTCGCGCAGTATAACGGAGGCTGGAGGCCATGTACCTGGAGACGCCTTTGGTCAGGCACCCCGGGGGCCGGCTGCCGCGCGACGGGGAGGTTTGGCTGAAGATGGAGTGCGATCAGCCGGTCGGCTCGTTCAAGATCCGCGGCATCGGCCGGTTGTGCCGGCTGGCCGCCGAGGACGGGGTACGCACCGTGGTCGGCTCCTCCGGCGGCAACGCCGGGCTCGCGCTCGCTTACGCCGCGCGTGAGCTGGGGCTTGCGTGCCGCGTGGTCGTGCCCGAGATCACCGGGGAGCTGATGCGCGGGCGCCTGCGCGCCCTCGGCGCCGAGGTGATCGTCGAGGGCGCCGCCTGGGACCAGGCCGACGCGCTGGCGCGAAAGCTGGCCGACGGCGACGACGCGCGCTATCTGCCTCCGTTCGACCACCCGGAGATCTGGCGCGGGCACGCGCCGCTGATCCACGAATGCGCGGTGGCCGGTCCGCGCCCCGACGCGGTCGTGGTCGCCGTCGGCGGCGGCGGGCTGATGTGCGGGGTGCTCAGCGGGATGCACCAGGTCGGCTGGGACCAAGTGCCGCTGTACGCGGTCGAGACCGACGGCACCGCCTCGCTGCGCGCGGCGATCGAGGCCGGCGGACCGGTTACGCTTGCCAGGATCGACTCGATCGCGATCACCCTGGGCGCGCTTCGGGTCGCCGACGAGGCATACCGATGGACCCGGCGGCATCCGGTCACCAGCGTGGTCGTATCGGACCGGGACGCGGTGGCCGCCTGCGTGCGCTTCGCCGACGAGACCCGGCGCCTGGTGGAGCCCGCGTGCGGCGCGGCGCTGGCGGCGGTCTACGACGGCCACGTCCCCGCTGCCCGGATCCTGGTGGTCGTGTGCGGCGGCGCCGCCGTGACGCTGCAATTGCTTGATCGCTGGCGCCGGGATTTGCTGTAGAGAAGACGTAAGCCTTTGTTTTATGGACCAAAAAATTCCGTTTCGCGCATATGCGAAACGGATCCGCGTCACGGCAGGACTTCAGGCAGTTGCGTCGGGCATAGGATGGCGGGTTAATGTGCGCACTTCGACTACCTGAGAACTCACACGGATGACCCTCACCCGCCTGTCTCTCGGCAATCCGGTGGCCGTCGCGGTCGGCGGCATCCTGGTCGTGGTATTCGGTGCGATCAGCATGTTGCGGCTGCCGGTGCAGCTGACCCCGGAGGTCGAACGCCCGATCATCACCGTCAGCACCTTCTGGCGAGCCTCGGCCCCGCCGGAGGTCGAGTCGGAAATCATCGAGCCGCAGGAGGACGTGCTCCGGGGGCTGCCCGGGGCGCGCAAGATCACCTCGAGCGCCAGCCGCGGCTCGGGCTCGATCACGCTCGAGTTCGACGTGGACACCGACATGAGTCGGGCGCTGATCGACGTGATGAACCGGCTCAACCAGGTGCCGCGCTATCCGGTGGACGCGAACGAACCCACGATCGCGGTCGGCGGCAACCAGTTCGGCGACACGATCGCCTGGTTCGCGATCCGCCCGGCGCCGGACAATTCGCGCTCAATCGTGACCTACCAGGACTTCGTCGACGAGGTGATCCGCCCGCGCATCGAGCGCATCCCCGGGGTGGCTTCGAGCAACGCGTTCGGCGGCCGCGGCTACGAGGTGCGGATCACGTTCGATCCCTACAAGGCGGCCAACATCGGCATCGACCTGACCGGCATCTCGGGAGAGCTGGGCACCAACGCGGACGTCTCCGCCGGCTTCACCGAGGTCGGCCGGCGCCAGTACACGGTGCGCTTCTCGGGCAAATACGACGTCAGCAACCTGGGCGAGCTGGTGCTGGACTGGCGCCAGGGGCGCCCGGTCAAGCTCAAGGATATCGCCACCGTCGAGCTGGCGATGCAGGACCGGACCTCGGTGTTGAGCCAAAACGGCGGCCCGTCGATCGCGATGAACGTGGTCCCGGAATCCGGGGTCAACGTGCTCGCGGTGATGAACGATCTGAAGCAAACGGTTGCCGAGCTCGAGCGCACCGTGATCGCCGACGCCGGGCTGACGATCATGCAGGTCTACGACGAGACCCTGTACATCAAGGACGCGGTGAAGATGGTGCGCAACAACCTGTTGCTGGGGATTGCGCTGGCGATCGCGGTGCTGTGGTGGTTCCTGCGCCGGTTCCGCGCCACCCTGATGGTGGCGCTGGCGATCCCGCTGTGCCTGTTCGTCGCGTTCATCGGCCTGGACGTGTTCGGGCGCACCCTGAACATCATCTCCCTCGCCGGCCTGGCGTTCGCGACCGGGATGGTGCTGGACGCGGCGATCGTGGTGCTGGAAAACATCTTCCGCCAGCGCGAACAGGGCCTGGAGCCCAAGGCCGCGGCCGACCGCGGCACGCTCCAGGTCTGGGGGGCGCTGCTGGCCTCGACCGCGACCACGGTGGCGATCTTCCTGCCGGTGGTGTTCCTGAAGGACGAGGCGGGGCAGCTGTTCGCCGATCTGGCGATCACGATCTCGATCGCGGTCAGCGCTTCCCTGCTGGTCGCGATCACGGTGCTGCCGACGGCGTCCGCCAACTGGCTGGGACACGAGCGGCTCGACGACCTGCACCGGCACTGGTGGCGCGCGGTGACCGACAAGATCATGGCCGCGACCGACACCCGGCGCCGGCGGCTCGCCTGGATCGGCGGATTGACGTCGATCCCGGTGCTGCTGATCCTGATCCTGGTGCCGACCGCCGACTACCTGCCCGAGGGCAAGCAGAATTTCTTTTTCGGTTTCATCCGCACCCCGCCGGGGATGGGGGTCGACACTGCCGAGGCCGAGCTGACCCGGGTGCTCGATGCGCGCCTGGTGGAATACCTGGCCGAGGACGCCGACCCGGGCCTGCGCAGCTACTTCCTCGGCTTCTTCGGAGCCCAGGGCTTTTTCGGCGGCTCGGCGCGAGAACCCGGGCAGATGCCGGCGCTGCTGGGAGAAATCAACGGCAAGGTCGTGCAGGGCTTTCCGGACACGTTCGCGTTCGCGTCCCGGGCGCCGATCTTCGGCGGCGCGCGCGGCGGGCGCCGGATCGACATGGACCTGCAGGCCGAGCAGTTCGAATCGCTGCTGGCCGCCGGGCTGGTTGGGTTCCAGTCGATCGGGCAGGCGATTCCCGGTGCCCAGGTCAATCCGCTGCCCGGACTGGAGCTGGGCGAGCCGGAGTTGCGGTTGGTGCCGAACGACCGTCGCATCGCGGAAGTCGGCTGGAACCGCTCGCGGATGGCGACCGTGGTGCGGGCGCTGGGCGACGGCGCCTTCGTCGGCGAGTACTTCGACGGCAACCGGCGCCTGGACGTGGTGCTGCGCGCGCAGCCGTGGGCCACTCCCGAGGAGCTGGCCGCGCTACCGCTGGCGACCGCGAGTGGCGAGATCCAGACCGTCGGCGAGCTGGCCGAGGTGACCCGCACCGCGGGGCCGAGCCAGATCCGCCGGATCGACCGCCGGCGCACGCTGACCCTGCAGGTCACGCCGCCGACCGGGATGCCGCTGGCCGAGGCGATCGAGGTGCTCGACCGCGACGTCGCGCCGGCGATGCGCGCGGTGCTGCCGGAGGGCAGCACGATCGCCTATCGCGGCACCGCCGAGGCGCTGTCGGACGCGCTCACCAGCCTGTCGGGCAGCTTCGTGCTCGCGATCCTGATTCTTTATCTGCTGATCAGCGCGCTGTTTCAGTCGTTCCGCGACTCGCTGCTGGTGGTGCTGGCGATCCCGATGGCAGCCGTGGGCGGCGTCGCCTCGCTGCGCCTGGTCGACGCACTGGTCGGACAGCCGATGGATTTGCTGACGATGATCGGTTTTGTCATTCTGCTGGGCTTGGTGGTCAACAACGCGATCCTGCTGGTGTACCGCGCCCGCGACGGCGAGCGCGAGGGCATGAGCCGGCACGACGCGGTGCACAGCGCGGTGCGGCTCAGGCTGCGTCCGATCCTGACGAGCACGATGACCAGTATCTTCGGGATGCTGCCGCTGCTGCTGGTGCCGGGCGCCGGTACCGAGCTGTATCGCGGGCTGGCGGCGGTGATCGTCGGCGGGATGCTGGTCTCGACCCTGTTCACGCTGCTGCTGCTGCCCAGCCTGCTGCGAATGGGCGAGGAGCGCGACCGCCAGCAGGCCGCAGCCGGCGAGCCGCAGCCGGCCTAGCCCCGGATCCAGGAAGGAGTAAGGAACTTGTCGAACCGAATCAAACGAGGCTGCCGCTTGCTCGCTGGCCTGTTCCTGGCGGGGCTGGCGGCGGCTGCTTCGGCCCAGCCGGGACCGCGCGCGGCCCCGGTCCGCGTGGCCGTGGCCAGCATGCAGACGATGGCGCCGGTGCTGGTGGTCCCGGCCACCGTGGTCAGCCGCGCCGATGCGCGCATCGCCGCCGAAGTGAGCGGCATGTTGATCTGGGTGGCCGACGTCGGTCAGCGTTTCGCCGCCGGCGAGATGGTGGCAGAGGTCGAGAACACCGCACTCAAGCTGAGGCGCCCGGAACTGGAAGCGGAGATCGCCCAGCAGGAAGCGCGGGTCGAGTTCCTGCGCAGCGAGGAGGCGCGCCTGAACAGGCTCGCGACCCAAAACAACGCGGCCAGGAATTCGCTGGAGCAGACCCGCGCCGACCGGCTGGTCGCCGAGAATGAGGCGCTTGCGGCGCAGGCGCGCCTGGCGCAGCTCGACTTCCAGTTGGACCGCACCCGGATCAAGGCACCTTTCGACGGCGCCGTGGTCGCGCGCCTGAGCCAGGCCGGCGAGCTGGTGGGGCCCGGCACGCTGGTGGTGCGGCTGCTCAACCCCAACCGGCTCGAGCTGATCGCCCGCGCGCCGCTGGACTACCTGCCGTATCTCGCGGTCGGCGACGAGGTCGAGTTCAGCGTCGCCGCCCGCAGCTACCGGGGCCCGGTGCGGACCCTGGTCGCGGTCGGGGACGAAAACACCCACCAGTTCGAGGTCCGGATCGACGTGGCGGACACGAGCCTGCCGGTCGGTCAGACCGCGCGCCTGAGCGTCCCGGCGGCGAACGCCCGCGAGGTGCTCGCGGTGCCGCGGGATGCACTGGTGCTGCGCCCGGAGGGCATCTCGGTGTTCGTGATCGACGATCAGATGACCGCGGCGCAGGTTGGCGTCACGACGGGGCTCGCCAGCGGCGAGCTGATCGAGGTGGTCGGTGGGGTCGAGCCCGGGGACAAGGTCGTGGTGCGCGGCAACGAGCGCCTGCGCACCGGCCAGACGGTCACCATCCAGGAGCCGCCCAGAGCGGCCCCGCAAACCGCGACCGCCGGCGGGTAGCCCGGACATTCGGACCCTTTTCCAAAAGCTGCTGCTGATCCGGCCCGACGAACGCGCACCGGCGGCCTGGTCGTTCGTCTATTTCTTCTGCCTCCTGTTCAGCTACTTCATGTTGCGCCCGATCCGCGAGACGATGGCGGTGGCCAGCGGCGCGGACACGGTGCCGCTGCTGTTTACCGGCACCCTGGTCGTGATGCTGCTGGTGGTGCCGGTGTTCGGCTGGCTGGTGGCGCGCTTTCCGAAGGGGCTGTTCCTGCCGCTGGTGTACCTGTTCTTCATCGCCAACCTGGGGGTCTTCTACCTGTTGCTGTCGGCCGCCGATGCGAGCGTCTGGACCGCACGCGCGTTCTTCGTGTGGTTGAGCGTGTTCAACATGTTCGTGGTGTCGGTGTTCTGGAGCTTCATGGCCGACATCTTCACCAGCGAACAGGCGCGCCGTCTGTTCGGTGCGATCGCCGCCGGCGGCTCCGCCGGCGCGGTGCTGGGTCCGTTGACCGCCGCCTGGCTCGCCCCGGACCTGGGCCCCGGCAACCTGCTGCTGGTCGCCGCCGGCTGGCTCGGCCTGGCCCTGGTGTGCCTGCTGAAGCTGTTGCGCTGGCGCCGGGGCGATCGAGAGCTGCCGTCCCGGCGCGTGATCGGGGGCTCGATCTGGGCCGGCGCCACGGCCCTGCTACGCTCGCGGTTTCTGCTCAAGATCGCGGTCGTGCTGGCGCTGTTCACGTTCCTGCAGACGATTGTGTACAACCAGCAGATCTACCTGGTCGAGGACGCCTACGCTGGCAGGGACCCGACCGCGTTCTTCGCGGTGGTGGATTTCGGCGCCAGCGCGGTCAGTCTGATTCTGCAGTTCCTGGTGACCCCGCATCTGCTGCGCACCGCGGGGGCCGCCAGGACCCTGGTGATCATGCCCGTCCTCACCCTGGTCGGCCTCGCGGTGTTGAGCCTGTACCCCCAGGTGCTGGTGCTGGGCGCGTTCCAGGTGCTGCGCCGCGGCGGCGAGTACGGCCTGATGAAACCGGCGCGAGAATTGCTCTACACCCGGGTCGACGAGGAGGCCCGGTACAAGTCCAAGAACTTCATCGACACCGCGATCTACCGCGGCGGCGACGCGGCGAGCGCCTGGATCTATGCCGGCCTGGCTCAGGCGCTGGGGCTGTCGCTGTCGCTGATCGCCGCGGTCTCGGTCCCGGTCGCGGGCCTGTGGGGTTGGCTGGCGCTGCGCCTGGGCGCCGATTTCGAACGGCGGCCGGAGGTGGCATGAGCGCGTGCAAGTCTTGGTGGTTGTCATTGGCGCTGCTGGCCGCGGCGCCGGCGGTCGCGCAGGAGCGGCTCGCGCCGTGGTACCTCGGGGTCAAGGGCGGGCTGGTGCTGACCGGGGGTGAGCGCGCGGCCGACGACGGGCGGCTGTACGGGTTCGAGCTCGGTGCCAACCTGACCCAGCGTTGGAGCGTGGAGGCCGAATGGTTCGCCGACACGATCGAGTTCGATGCCGGTTTCGACCTCGATCGTCAGGGGCTCGCGTTCAACCTAATCCAGGTCAATCGGGTGCCGCTGTGGAACCCTTATTTTCTGGTCGGCCTGGGCGCGCTGCGATATGAGGCGCCGGGAGAAAGCGATACCGGGCTGCTGGCCCAGATCGGGGTCGGCGGAATGTGGTCTCTCGGCAGCCGGGCGATGTTGCGGGCCGAGGCCCGCTACCGCTACTCGCGGTCGGATTCGGCCACCCCGGGCCTGCTGGACGAAACCGAGCCGGTGCTTAGCGTTGGGTTGCTCATCCCGTTCAGGTGGTAGCGACTGCGATCCGGCGAAGACGGCCCAAGCCAGGCCTCTTCTTTCGCGGGCGAGCCCGCGAAAACCGAAACCCGTCTTGGGCCTACCCGTCACGGTGGATGGCTGCGATCCAACGTAGACGGCAAGAATCCGCTCGCTGGGCTAGGGCGGAGGCTCCGATCGATCACGGACGGTCCACGCCATGCCGCTTCTTTTGCCTGCGGCAAAAACCGCAACGTGTCGTTGACCTACCCGGTCCGGTGCCTTGCCATTGGATTGAGGAAAACCGCAACCGGCTTCTTGC
>JBFJNB010000007.1:0-16945 GCA_041633655.1 Lysobacterales bacterium
ACCGATATCGCGCACCGAGTCCTCGCGCCGGTAACCGTTGTCCAGGCCGACGTATTCCCGCCCATAACCACTGGATCCGCGCACGTTGGGCGCGATCACCGCGGCGCCGAGCTGATCGATCCAGGACTGATACGTGCTCGAAAACCGCGGCCGGAACTGGCTCTCGGGCCCGCCGTGGATCGTGATGATCACCGGATGCGGGCCGGCGCCGGGCGGCCGGTACAGGAACGCCGGGATCGTGCGCGGCCGCCCGTCGAGCTGATCGAAGGTCGGATAGCGCACCAGCTCCGGCACCGCAAACCGGTCGGTATCCAGACCGCCGACCTCGCTGAAGGTCCAGCGCTCCAGCGCGCCGTGCTCCAGCGGTCCCGGGCCCAGCGCCAGCACGTACACGTCGCTCGGCGTGCGCGCGCTGGAGAGGGTCAGCGCCAGGCGGCTGCCGTCGGGATTGAAAGCGATGTGAAAGATCACCCCGATCGGCACCTCGACCGCTCGATACCGGTGCGAGCCGGGGTCCAGCAGATACAGCCGGCTGAAGCCCTCCTCGTTGACCACGAACGCCGCGCGGGTGCCGTCGGCGCTCAGATCGAACCCGGTGACGTCCCACGCGATGTCGGCGCTGATGATCTGCTCGGTGGCCTCCGGTGCCAGCGTGCGGTGGGCGAGCTGGGTGAACTCACCGTGGCGATCAGTCGCGTAGTAGAACCCGCGCCCGGCGGAGTCGAACTCGAAGCCCACGTTGGTCGAGGGTTTTGACTCGCTCCCGGCCAGCCGGCGCCGCTCGCCGTCGACGAGATTCAGCAGGTAAAGCCTCGAATCGGTCACGCTGACATAGTTCTCCACCAGGAGCTGCCTGCCATCGGGGGAGAAATCCACCGGACCCCACCAAAAGCCGGCCGGGGCTTCGAGGATCATTCGGGCCGGCGCGGCCGTTGCCACCGGCAGTGCCCACAGGTCGTTCGAGCGCCCGTTGCGGCGGGTGCTCTGGAACGCGATCGTGCGTCCGTCCCGCGACCACGCGAGGGCCGCGTTCTTCGATTCACCGTCGGTCATCAGCCGTGACTGTCCGGTGGCCGGATCCAGCAGATAGATCTGGTCGAATTCGCTGCCGCCGACGTCCATCGTGAAGGCCAACAGCGAGCCCCCCGGCTGTCGCAGCACGCCACCGATGGGTTCGTCCAGGAAGGTAAGCTGGTGGCGCGCCCCACCCGGAAGATCGACCCGGTGGAGCTGTTCGACGTCGGCAAACCGGGTGGTGATGAAGATGCCGCTCCCGTCCGCAGTCCAGTCCTGAAAAATCCCGGAGCGCTCGTGCTGATAGCGGTTCAGCTCCGCGGCCAGCGCGGCCGGGAGCTCGGGCACGTCTTCGAGAATCAGGTTGCCGTCGTTCAGCGTGCGAATCGAAACATCGGCGCCGCTAGCCGGCGCGATCAAAAACAGCGCCAGCAGCGCTCGATTCATCCCGCGAGGCAGACGCCGGTACCTCCGATCCCGCAGTACCCTCCCGGGTTCTTGGCCAGGTATTGCTGGTGATAGTCCTCGGCATAAAAGAACTCGGGCGCCGGCTTGATCGTCGTCGTGATTCGGCCGAAACCGGATTGTTCGAGGCAGCCCTGGTAGGTCTCGTGCGACTCGCCTGCCGCCGCCATCTGAGCGTCGGTATAGGTGAAGATGCAGGAACGGTACTGGGATCCGACGTCGTTGCCCTGGCGCATGCCCTGGGTCGGATCGTGCGCCTCCCAGAACACCCTCAGCAGCTCCTGGTAGTCGATCCGGTCGGGCTGGAACACGACCCGCACCACTTCGGCGTGACCGGTGCGACCGGTGCACACCTCCTGGTAGCTCGGGTTCGGGGTGTAACCCCCGGCATACCCCACCTGGGTCGAATAGATCCCGTCGAGTTCCCAGAAGCGCCGCTCCGCGCCCCAGAAACAACCGAGCCCGAACAGGGCCAGCTCGCAATCGGCCGGAAACGGCGGCCGGGTCGAGTTGCCGGTCACGAAATGACGGCCGGTGACCGGCATCGCGTCGCGGCGACCCGGCAGCGCCTGTTCGGCCGACGGCAATTTGAGTTTGTCGAACATATCCCGGCCCGGGCTTGAGACGCTCCGGCAGCATACTCGGGCGCGCGGCGTGACTCAACTTTGGAAAGCGGTGCCCCACCCTCCCTTAGCCATCTTTCGGGGGCAAAAAAAACCGGATGAAAATCCACCCAGCGGCGCTTATCATCCCATCACCGATGGACATCCCACTGCCCGAAGCGCACGCGATCGCCGTCCTGGTCCTGACCGGCGCGGCTTTGTTTCTGTTCAGCCGGGACCAGATCCCGCTGCACACGACCAGCCTGTTCGTGATGGTCGCGCTGGCGATCGGCTTCACGCTGTTTCCATTCCAGGCCGCCGACGGCGAGCTCGATGTGGCGGACTTCTTCTATGGCTTCGGGCACAAGGCGCTGGTTGCGGTATGCGCGCTGATGGTGTGCGGCCACAGCCTGGTGCGAACCGGGGCGCTGGAGCCGGTCGGGCGTTATCTGGCGAAGCTGTGGCGGCGCAGCCCGGCGGTATCGCTGCTGGCCACATTGCTCGCGACCGCGGCTTTGAGCGCGTTCATCAACAACACCCCGATCGTGGTGATGATGCTGCCGCTCTTGATCGGGGTCGCGGTGCGCAACAACACATCGCCGACCGGACTGCTGCTGCCGATGGGGCTGGCCAGCCTGGTCGGGGGCATCTGTACCACCATCGGCACCTCGACCAACCTGCTGGTAGTCGCGGTGGCCGAGGACATGGGCGTGGCCCCGTTTCAGATGTTCGATTTCCTGCTGCCGGCCGGGATCGCCGGACTGGTGGCGATCTTGTACCTGTGGCAGATCGCCCCGCGCATGCTGCCGCAGCGCCGCCCACCGATGGAAAACGTCGCCTCGCGCATCTTCACCGGGCAGCTGGTGCTGAACCCGGACAGCCCGGTGGTCGGCCGGACGCTCGCGCATGCGATCGATCGCACCGAGGGCGCGCTGCAGGCCGAAAAGATTCAGCGCGAGCAGGGTGTGTTCGTAACCACGCTGCCGGACGTGGTGCTGCGCGCCGGCGACCGGATCACGACCTCGGACACCCCGGACCAGCTGCGCGAGTTCTCGCGCCTTCTTGGCAGTACTCTTTACTCGGGCCAGCACCCGGTCGACGACGAACACCCGCTGAGCGGCGCCGGCCAGAAACTGGCCGAAGTCGCGATCACGACCGCGTCACGTCTGCTGGGCACGCGCCTCAATCAGGCCCAATTGCAGCGCCGCTACGGGATCCAGTTCCTGGCCCTGCACCGGGCCGAGCGCGAGGAGTCGCGGCGCAGCCGCGCGATCGACGAAGTCGAGCTCCAGGTGGGCGACGTGCTGCTGGTGCAGGCCACCCCGCAGGACCTGCTGACCTGCAAGGCCAGCGGCGACTTCCTGGTGCTCGACGGCTCGACCGAGCTGCCGCACACCCGCAAAGCGCCGCTGGCGCTGACGATCATGGTCGCGGTGATCGTGACCGCCGCGGCCGGCGTGATGCCGATCGCGGTGAGCGCGCTGGCAGGCGTGATGCTGATGATCGCCACCGGCTGTCTGAACTGGCGCGACGTAACCGGCGCGCTGTCGGCCCAGGTGATCCTGATCGTCGCCTCCAGCCTGGCGCTGGGGATGGCGTTGATGAAGACCGGCGGGGCCGCGTTCCTGGCGCAGGCGTTCCTGGTCGCGACCTTCGGAATGCCGCCGGTGATCGTGTTGGCGGGCCTGATGCTGCTGATGGCGATGCTGACCAACGTCGTGTCCAACAACGCCGCCGCGGTCATCGGGACCCCGATCGCGATCGAGATCGCCGGCGAACTCGGGCTGCCGGTCGAGCCGTTCGTGCTGGGGGTGCTGTTCGGGGCCAACCTTAGCTTCGTTACCCCGATGGCCTACCAGACCAACCTGCTGGTGATGAACGCCGGCGGTTACAAGTTCAACGACTTCGTCCGCGTCGGCCTGCCGCTGATGGTGCTGATGTGGGTGGCGCTGACCGGTTTGTTGGTCTACTCCTACCAGCTGTATTGAGCCCGGCGCCCAGGCGCGAGAGAATCGGAGTTTCGTCCCTGTCGGGAGACCCCGACCTGGAAACTGCCGCCGTGCACATCGTCGTGCCCGAAGCCCACGCCATCGCGGTCCTGATCCTGACCGCGCTGGCGCTGTTTCTGTTCACCCGGGAGCGAATTCCGCTGGAGACCACCAGCGTGTTCGTGATGGTCGCGCTGGCGGTCGGCTTCAAGCTGTTTCCGTTCCAGGCGTTCGATGGGCCGATCAACCCCAGCGATTTCTTCCACGGTTTTGGCCACAAGGCGCTGGTCGCGGTGTGCGCGTTGATGATCTGCGGCCACGGGCTGGTGCGCACCGGCGCGCTGGAGCCGATCGGGCGCTATCTGGCCAAGTTGTGGCGGCGCAGCCCGGGCGTCTCGCTGCTGGCCACGCTGCTGATCACCGCGGCGATGAGCGCATTCATCAACAACACCCCGATCGTGGTGATGATGCTGCCGCTTTTGATCGGGGTTGCGGTGCGCAACAACGTCAGTCCCACCGGGCTGCTGCTGCCGATGGGTCTGGCCAGCCTGGTCGGGGGCATCTGCACCACGATCGGCACTTCGACCAACCTGCTGGTGGTCTCGGTGGCCGAGGATATGGGCGTGGCGCCGTTTGCGATGTTCGACTTTCTGCTGCCGGCCGGCGTCGCCGGCCTGCTCGGGATCGTTTACTTGTGGCAGATCGCGCCGCGCATGCTGCCCGAGCGGCGCCCGCCGATGGACGATGCTTCCTCGCGCATATTCACCGCCCAACTGGTGCTGAAGCCGGACAGCCCGTTGGTCGGCCAGACGCTCGCCGCGGCGATCGACCGCAGCGACGGGTCGCTGCGGGTGGAGAAAATTCAGCGCGGCCCGCGCACCTTCATCTCGCCGCTGCCGGACGTGGTGCTGCGCGGCGGCGACCGGATCAGCACCTCCGATACCCCGGCGCAGCTCCAGGAGTTGGCCCACATGCTCGGCGCAACGCTTTACTCCGGTCACCATCCGGTCGACGAGCAGCACCCGCTCAAGGGCTCCGGCGAGCAGCTGGCCGAGGTGGCGGTGACCGCTGCTTCCAAACTGCGCGGCGCGCGGCTCAACGAGGCACGGCTGAAGTTGCGCTACGGGCTCCAGTTTCTGGCCCTGCACCGGGCCGAACGGGAATCCTCGCGCCGCAGCGCCGATATCGACGAGGTCGTGCTCCAGGTGGGTGACGTGCTGCTGGTGCAGGCCAGTCCCGACGCGCTGCGCGGGTGCAAGGCGAGCGCCGATTTCCTGGTGCTCGACGGCAGCACCGCGCTGCCGCGCACGCGCAAGGCGCCGCTCGCGCTGGGGATCATGGTGGTGGTGGTCGGGACCGCCGCGGTGGGCCTGCTGCCGATCGAGATCAGCGCCTTCGCCGGGTTCCTGGTCATGATCGCCAGCGGCTGCCTGAGCTGGCGCGAAGCCACCCGGGCGCTGTCGGCCCAGGTAATCCTGATCGTCGCCTCCAGCCTGGCGCTGGGGATGGCGCTGATGAAGACCGGCGGCGCCACGTTCCTGGCCCAGGTGTTCCTGGCCGCGACCTTCGGGCTGCCGCCGACGATCGTGCTGGGCGGCCTGATGCTGCTGATGGCGCTGCTGACCAACGTGGTGTCCAACAATGCCGCGGCGGTCATCGGAACGCCGATCGCGATCGAGATCGCGGGCGAGTTGGGGCTGCCGGTGGAGCCGTTCGTGCTCGGGGTGTTGTTTGGCGCCAACCTCAGCTTCGCCACCCCAATCGCGTACAAGACCAACCTGCTGGTCATGAACGCCGGCGGCTACAAGTTCAACGATTTCGTCAAAGTCGGTACCCCGCTGATGGTGCTGATGTGGCTGGCGCTCACCGCCCTGCTGGTCTACTCCTACCAGCTCTACTAGTGGCCTGGCAGCCAATAACACTTTGAATGTTACAGGACACTAGCCGATTGCGGCGGCGCGGAAAGACCGCGCCGGTAAATCCGTTCTGATGGATGACCATGGGTGATTTTCGCTTCTTTCTAGCGGGCGCCCGTCTTGCTTTGCTGTTGCTGCCGCTGGCGGGTGCGGCCGCACCCGAGCGCGACCCGCGGCTGACGGAGCTGCTGGCCGAGCTGGGCCGGCTGCGGATCGAGGCCGGTGTCGCCGGGGCCGGGCTGGTGCTGGTTTCCGAGTCGGGGCCGGCGGAGGTCCACGGCCTGGGCCGGCGCGGCTGGGACTGCGACTGCCCGGTCGAGGCTACGACCGTGTTCCGGATCGGCTCGATCACCAAGGCGTTTACCGGACTGGCTTTCCTGAGGCTCGCCGAGCAGGGGCGCCTGGCGCTGGAGGCCCCGGTCGCCGGGCTGCTCGACCCGGTCCCGTACTCCAACCCATGGGCCCCAGACTCTCAGGTGACCGTCGCGCAGCTGCTGGAACACACCGCGGGCCTGGGCGACCTGTCCAAAAAGGAATGGGATCACAACACCCCGCTGCCGCTGGCCGCGGCGCTCGCGGTCGATCCCGAGTCGCGCCGGCTGCGCTGGCCGCCGGGGCGGCACAGTTCGTATTCCAACAGCGGCGCCGGGGTTGCCGCGTACGCCATGGAGCAGGCCACCGGGCTGGACTTCGAGGCCTACGCGGCCGCGCAGGTGTTCGCGCCGCTCAAGATGGGCTCCGCGAGCTTCGCCCTGCGCCCCGACCTCGAAACGCGGCTGGCGCGCGGCTACGACACCGACGGACGCACTCCGATTCGATACTGGCACACCCTGTACCGGCCGTTCGGCGGGATCAACGTGGAGCTTTCCGAGATGCAGCATCTGCTGAGAATGCTGCTGGACCGCGGCCGGCTGGACGGGGTCCAGGTGTTTGCGGCGTCCTCGATCGCGCGGATGGAGTCGCCGCGGACCACGCTCGCGGCCCGCCAGGGCCTCGGGTTCGGCTACGGCCTGGGCAACTACCACTACCTGCATCGGGGCTTCGTGTTCCACGGCCATGGCGGCGACGCCGACGGTTACCTGAGCCATTTCGGCTACCAGCGCGAGCGCGGGCTGGGGTATTTCCTGGTGATCAATGCGTTTCAGGGACGCACCCTCAAGCGCATGCGCGAACGGATCGAGGACTTCATCGTCGGCCCGTCCAGGCCGAGCTTCGCGCCCCGCGTGCCCCAGCCGCGCGCGCACCTGTCGGCGCTGGCCGGCACTTACCAGGCGGTCACCCGGCGCTTCGACGGCGCCGGCGAACCACGGCTGGAGGTCGCGTTCAAGCAGGGCCAGGTGTATCTCAAGCGCGGCGCCCGGGTCGAGGTGCTGATCCCGCTGTCACGGTGGCTTTTCCGCCGCCGCTTCGAACCGGTCGCGACCAGCGCCTTCATCGAGCATGCGGGCCGGGTGTACCTGCAGGGTCCGTTCGGCAACTACGTTCGCGCCGTGGGCTCCGAGCCCAATGACCTATAGCACTGGTTCGGTCGGGCTTCGGCATCTAGGGTGCTTTTCGTACTCGTGCGGCTGAGTAACGGGACCGACCTATGAAACTCACCGAAACCGCCATCGCCAACCCGGCCGGGGTAGGCGTCGTCGTCGCGATCGTGGTGCTGTTCGGCGCCTTCAGTCTGTCCGGTCTGCCGATCCAGTTGTTCCCGGAAATCGAACAGCCGCGGATGAGCGTCTGGACCCAGTGGCGCGCGGCCGCGCCGAAGGAAATCGAGGCCGAAATCCTCGAGCCCCAGGAGCGCGTGCTCCAGGGGCTGCCGGGCCTGGAGGCGCTGGAAGCCAACGCCAACAACGGCAGCGCCTGGATCGGGCTTCGGTTCAGCCTCGACACCGACATGCAGCAGACGCTGATGGAGGTGATCGGGCGGATGAACCGGCTGCCGCCGCTGCCGGCCGATGCCGAGCAGCCGGTGGTGCAGCTTGGCGACGGCTTCGGCGGCGACGCCAACCGCCAGTTGACCTGGTTCTTCGCGCAGCTCCTGCCAGGCACACCGGGCGAGATCGAGGACTACCAGCGCCTGGTCGAGGACCTGGTCAAGACCCGGATCGAGAGCATCGAGGGGGTCTCCGGGGTGCAGGTCAACGCCGGCGCGGCGGAGGAACTCAAGATCTCGATCGACCCCTACCGGGCCGCCGAGCTCGGGATTCAACTGCCGGCGGTGGCGGCGCTGGCCGGCAGCGCCAACGACGTCTCCGGGGGGTTCGTGGACATCGGCCGGCGCCAGTAC
Organism: Lysobacterales bacterium; assembly: GCA_041633655.1. Taxonomy (GTDB): domain Bacteria; phylum Pseudomonadota; class Gammaproteobacteria; order Xanthomonadales; family SZUA-38; genus JBFGYD01. The sequence continues at coordinate 8,267 of JBFJNB010000007.1, forward strand.
ACGCTGCGCTTCGAGGGCCGCTACGACCCCGCCCGCCTCGGCGAGCTGATCCTGGAATGGCGCGACGGCCGCCCGGTGCATTTGAGCGACATCGCCGAGATCGAGGTAACGCGCGGGCGCCGCAACGGGCTGGTGATCCAGAACGGCAACCCGGCGATGGGGATCCGGATCGACCGCGAGAACGGCGCCAACGTGCTCGAGACCCTGACCCGGGTCAAGGCGGAGGTGGCGCTGCTGCGCGACGGGCCGCTGAAGGATGCCGGGCTGGGTATCGCCCAGTCCTTCGACGCTTCCGTGTTCATCAAGCGCGCCGTCGCGCTGGTCACCAACAACCTGGCGCTGGGCGTGGTGCTCGCGGTCGGGGTGCTGTGGCTGTTCCTGCGCAACGTGCGCGCGACCGCGCTGATCGCCACCGCGATCCCGATCTCGATGCTGGCCACGTTCGTCGTGCTGCAGTTGACCGGGCGCAGCCTGAACGTGATCTCGCTGGCGGGGCTGGCGTTCGCGGTCGGTATGGTGCTGGACGCGGCCATCGTCGTGGCCGAGAACATCGTGCGCCTGCGCGAGGGCGGAGAAGTTCCCGACCAGGCGGCCCGCAAGGGTGCATTGCAGGTCAAGGGTGCGCTGCTGGCCTCCACCGCGACCACGGTCGCGATCTTCATCCCGGTGCTGTTCTTAAAAGACGTCGAGGGGCAGTTGTTCGCGGATCTGGCTTTGACCATCGCGATCGCGGTGACGATCTCGCTGCTGGTCGCGTTGGCGATCCTGCCGGCGGTGGCCGGCAACTGGCTGCGGGCGCGGCGCCTGACCGGTCGCCACGCACCGTCCTGGGGCCGGCTGGCCGAGTGGCTGATGCGCCGCACCGATACCCGGGTCAAGCGCGTGGCCTGGGTCGCCGGCCTGATCTCGGTGCCCCTGGTCGCGACTTATCTGCTGTTCCCGCGGCTGGACTACCTGCCGCCGGTCAAGCGCGACGCGGTCGACGTGTTCATGCGGATGCCCCCCGGCGCGAACTTCGACACCATCGAGTCGGAGGTGGTCAGCAAGCTGGTGGGGCGCCTCCAGCCATACATGGACGGGACCAAGGAACCGGCACTGAAGAACTACTACATCTGGCTGTGGGGCAACGGCGGCGGCACCATCGGCGCCCGCGTCCAGGACCAGAGCAGGGTCAAAGAGCTCGAGCAGATCATCAATCGCGAGGTCCTGACCGGGATTCCGGATTTCTCGGGCTTCGGCACCCAGGGCAATCTGTTCGGCGGCTTCGGTGGCGGGCGCGACATCGCGATGCACCTGCAGTCGGCCGACACCGACCGCCTGTACCAGGCGGCGGCCGAGGGCGAGCGGCTGCTGAAAGACACCTTCGCCGAAGCGCAGGTGCAGATCTGGCCCGGCTTCGAGGACGCCGAACCGGAGCTGCGCCTGACCCCGAAGGACCAGCGCATCAACGAGGTCGGCTGGAACCGGCGCGAGGTCGGCACGCTGGTGCGCACCCTCGGCAGCGGCCTGTGGCTGGGGGAGCACTTCGACGGCGAAAAGCGCATGGACATCATCCTGAGCGCGCAGGACTGGGAGAGCCCCGAGGAACTGGCCGCGGTGCCGGTGGTGACCCCGGCCGGCGCGGTGATGCCGTTCGGCGAGCTGGTCCAGGTCAAGCGCACCACCGGCCCCAGCACGATCCGGCGGGTCGACGGGCGGCGCACGGTCACCCTGGCCTTCTCACCACCGGAGAACGTCTCGCTGGAGGAAGCGATCGACACGATTCAGAACCAGGTCGAGCCGCGGGTGCGGGAGATTCTGCCGGCCGACGGTTCGGTCCAGTACGCCGGCAGCGCCGACTCGCTCAAAGCCGCCATCGGCACGATGTCGAAGAACTTCGGGATTGCCCTGGCGATCCTGTTCCTGCTGATGGCCGGGCTGTTTCGCTCGCTGAAGGACTCCGCCCTGGTGCTGATCACGATTCCGATGTCCACCGTCGGCGGCATCATCGCGCTCCGGGTGCTCGATCTGATCAGCTTCCAGCCGATGGATCTGCTGACGATGATCGGTTTCATCATCCTGCTCGGGCTGGTGGTCAACAACGCGATCCTGCTAGTTCACCGCACCCGCCAGGCCGAACGCGAGGGGCTCGACCGCGAAGCCGCGGTGGAGGCTGCGCTGAAGGAGCGCCTGCGGCCGATCTTCATGAGCACCGCGACCAGCATCTTCGGGATGCTGCCGCTGCTGCTGCTGCCCGGTGAGGGCAGCGTGATCTACCGCGGCCTGGCCGCGGCGATCGTCGGCGGCATGTCGGTGAGCCTGTTCTTCACCCTGATCATGCTGCCCAGCCTGTTGCGCATGGGCGCGGCCAGGCCGGCGCAGACCCAGCCGGAGGCAGCGTCCAGGCCCGGCCTGGAATCGGTAGCCTGAGGTTTGTGACATGAGAATCTTGAGCTTGATCCTCGCGAGCGGGTTTGCCGCCGGCGTCGCGGCGCAGCCCAACGGTCCGCCCCCGGCCATGGTCGAGGTCGATACGGCGCTGCAGGACGAGGTGGCGGCCACCGCCTGGGTCCCGGGCACGGTGGTCAGCCGCAACGACGCGCGCATCGCCGCCGAGGTTCCGGGGCGGGTCACCTGGGTCGCCGAGGTCGGGACCGCGGTTGAGGCCGGCGAAGCGATCGCGACCATCGAGGACCGCGATCTGCAGCTCCAGTTGCAGGAAAACGCGGCCGCCCTGAAACGGCTCGAGGCCCAGGTGCGCTACCAGGAGTCCCAGGTCACGCGGCTGGAGCAACTGGCCAGGAGCAACAACGCCGCCGCGACCCAGCTCGACGAGGCGCGCTCCAGCCGCGACGTGCTCAAGCAGGAAATCGCGGGTGCCGAGATCAGCCGCGCGCAGATCGCCTACCGGATCGAAAAGAGCCGGGTGACCGCGCCGTTCCCGGGACGGATCGCCGAGCGCCTGGCGCAGCCGGGCGAGTACGTGACCGCTGGGGCCGCGATCGCGCGGCTGGTCGACACCGTGCACAAGGAAGTTCGCGCCCGGGCGCCGCTGGCCTCTGCGCGGTTCATCGCCGACGGCATGGTCGTCACCGTGCGCGACGAATACCAGGAGGCCAAGAACCCGATTCGCACCGTGATCCCGGTCGGCGACGAGCGCTCCCGGATGATCGAAATCCGAATCGCGCTGGAGCAACCCGACTGGGTCATCGGCGGCGCGGTGCGCGTGGCATTGCCTTCTACCGAGGTGCGCAAGCTGGTGACGGTGCCGCGCGATGCGCTGGTGTTGCGCGGCAACGAGACTTACGTCTACCGGGTCGGCGTGGATCAGACCGCCGAGCGGGTCGACGTCACCACCGGCATCGGCCTCGGCACGATGGTCGAGGTGATCGGCGACATCGCCCCGGGCGATCAGCTCATCGTGCGCGGTGGCGAGCGCCTGCGCCCCGGCCAGCCGGTGACTATCGTCGGCGCCGAATCTTGAACAAAGCACTGCGGCCGGCCGTGCTCGGCGTGGCCGTCGCGATCGCGGTTACCACCGCGATGGACGCAACCGGGTATTCCGCGTTCAGCGCGCTGCCGCTGTTTCCGCTGGCGGCTCTGCTGTGGTACCTGCAGAGATTCTCCCGAGCGGAGATCGGACTGACCTGGGGAACCCCGGTGAGCTACGGCTGGACACTCACCTACCCGATCCTGGTGCTCGGCGCGATCGCGCTGATTGCGCTGGCGGGCGGCGCTCTCGACACCAGCAGCACCGACTGGAACAAGACGGCTCTCAACGTGGCCCTGATGAGCTCTACCGGCATCATCATGGGCATCCTCACCGAGGAGGGGTTCTTCCGCGGGTGGCTGTGGGCGGCGCTGAAGCGCGCGCGCCAAAGCGACCTTGCGGTGCTGATCTGGACCACGCTGGCGTTTACGCTGTGGCACGTGTCGGCGATTTCGCTCGACACCGGTTTCGACCTGCCCGCCGACGAGATCCCGATCTATCTGGTCAACGCGACGCTGCTGGGTGCGATCTGGGGCCTGCTGCGATTGGCATCGGGTTCGGTGCTGGTGCCCGCGGTATCTCACGCGTTTTGGAACGGCATCGACTATCCGCTGTTCGGCTTCGGCGAGAAAGTCGGCGCGCTCGGGATCCAGCAGACCCACGTCTACGGCCCCGAGGTCGGGGTGCTGGGGATTGCCCTGAATCTCGCTTTCGCCGCGGCGCTGTGGGTCTGGGTGATCAAGTCAGGGGTAGGCCCGGCCCGCGACGAACCCTAATCGGTCGGCTTGCCGGTCGTTGGGGCGAACAGCTTCACCACGGTTGCATGGTCCAGGTCGCGACGAGATACGGAAGCGGCCGCCGGCGAATTCGAGCCGCTCCCGGATGCTGAACAGTCCAAATCGGTCTGGCCGTTCGGGACGGTCGAGCGAAGACGGGTCGAACCCGGCGCCGTCGTCGCCGACGGTGACCCCGATTCCAGTGCTGGACCGTTCGAGGCTACCGTCGACCGGTCATCCGCAGGCCCGTTTAGGCGCTGCGCCTGAGCGCCGTACTGGGCTTCGGTCTCGGTTGCCCGCGCAGGGTAACCAGGGGGTTCTCCCGGGGGCCTTCGCTGGCCTCGAACGCCCGCCGCCGGGAAAAAGCCAGGAACGCGACCGGCGCGAACACCAGCGACAGGGTCGTGGTCAGCACCGTGCCTCCGGCGATGGCGATCGCGAACGGTGGCCAAAAGCCGCCGCCCCCGAGGATCAACGGCATGAAGCCGCCGACGGTGGTGATCGTGGTCGAGGTGATGTGGCGGGTGCTCTTCATCACTCCTTCGACGATCGCGTCCAGGTCGCCCCGGCACGCGCGCGGATCGGATTTCAGCTCCGCCAGAATCACGATGGCGCCGTTGATCGCCAGCCCCATCAGGCCCATCAGCCCGACGATCACAGTGAACCCGAACGGGTATCCGAACGCCCACACCGCGAGCAGACCCAGGCCGATCGACTGAGCGGCCACGGCGAAGATCACGCCGCTCAAGCGAAACGAGTTGAACGACAGCACCACCACCAGCACCAGCAGCACCGCGATCACGCCGACGTTGGCCATCAGGTTACCGACCGCCGCGTCGCGTTCCGAGGACTCGCCAGCGAACTCGAGCCAGTAACCGGCCGGCAGCCGGAAATCCGAAGCGCTCAGGCGCTGCTGGAAATCGGCCAGCACCGCGGCCGGCAGAACGTCCGCGCGCAGGAACCCCTCGATCGCGTTGACCCGCTGGCCGTTGCGCCGCGGAATCGCGCCGCGGGAAGGTTTCAGTTCCAGGGTCGCCAGCGCGCTCACCGGAAGTCCGGCGAACTCGCCGTCGGCGGCGACCGTCTGCGGGGCAATGTACAACCCGCCGAGATCGACCATTTCGCCGCGCCGGGCGTTGTCGACCCGCACCCGCACCGGCAGTTCCTCGGTGCCCTCCAGCACCGAGCCGCGCGCCGCACCGCTCAAGCCCGCGGCGAGCTGGCGCGCCAGCTCGGCGCGTTCCAGCCCGCTCTGACGGGTAACCTCTTCACGAGTGACGACCTCGACCTTCGGACGCGCGCCTTCCAGGGTCGCCCGTGCGTGGACCACTTGCGGGGTCTCCAGCATCACCTGCCGCACCTGCTGCCCGAGCGCGGTCAGCCGGTCCAGGCTGGGCCCAAATAGGCGGACTTCGATCGGCGCCGCGAACGGCGGTCCCTGCTCCAGCTTTCGCACCAGGATCTGCGCCTCGGGCCAGGTGTCGTCGAACTCGCGCTGCAGCACCGGAATCAGCCGGTTGGTGACGTGGAAATCTCGCACCTTGATTACGCCGTGCGCGAACTGCGGTTCGCCGTCGCGATTGGCCATCACGTTGTAGTAGAACGACGGCGCGCCGGAGCCGATGAACCAGTGCTGCGAAATCAGGCCGGGCTCGTCCGCCAGCCGGTCGATGATTTCACGCGTGACCCGCGCGGTGTTGTCGATGCTCGACTGTGGGGCCAGTCGAACCTCGACCCCGAACATGTCGCGGTCGGCAGGCGGGAAGAACTGCTCGGTCATCCCCCCTGCGGCCCAAAAGCCGGCCAGCGGGAGCACCAGCACCACGGCCAGGGTCGCGCGCGGGTGCGTGAGCGCCCAGCGCAGGCAGCCGGCAAACCACTGGCCCAGCCGCTCGACCTGGATCCCCTGCCACACCATCCCGCCACAATCCCCGGTAGGGCAGTGCGTGAGCACCCGGCCCGCGAGCCCGGCGATGATCGTGTGCGAGATCAGGTACGATCCGACCAGCGAAAACATCACCGACAGGGCGATCCCGCTGACGAATTCACCCGCCGGGCCCGGCATCAGCGCGATCGGCGCGAACGCGAGGATCGTGGTCAGGGTCGAGCCGAGCAGCGGCAGCCACAGGTGCCGGATCGACTCCAGCATCGAGGCCAGCGCGCGCTGGCCGGCCCGGCGCCGGCGCTGGATCGAGTCCACCATCACGATCGCGTTGTCGACCATGATCCCGAGCGCGACCACCAGGCCAGTCACCGACATCTGGTGGATTGGCAGACCGACGTAATTCATCACCGTCAGCGTGAACAGCGCGGTCAGCGGCAGGGCCAGCGCGACCACCAGAGCGGCGCGCAGGCCCAGCGTGACCAGCAGCACCGCCACGATCAGCACGAAGCCGATCGCGACGTTGCCGGCCAACTCACCCAGTCGCTGGTTGGTGTAGCGGCTCTGGTCGAAGATGACCGTGACTTCCACGTTGGCGCTGGTGGCCTCCTCGAAGCGGGCCAGCGCCTGGTCGATGCGCGCGCGCCAGCGATCGATCCGCAGGTCGTTGAGCATCCGCGCCGCGACCACGATACCCTCGCGTCCATCGACGATGGCGACCTCCGCCGGCGGGTCCTCGATCGTGCGCTCGACCGTGGCCACGTCACCTACCCGGACCGTCTCCCCCGAGGGCGCGACCCAGATCGGGATTTCGCGCACCCGCTCCAGCGAGTCCAGCTCGCCGGTCACCTCGACCTGCAGGCTGTTCAGGTCATTGGTGAGTTCACCAGCCGCGACCTTGGCGTCGCTGCGCTCGATCGCCTGGGCGACCGCCTCGGCCGACACGCCCAGCGCGCTCAAACGCCCCGGATCGATGCGCACCCCGATTTCTTCGCGCCGCTCGCCATAAAGTCGCACCAGGTCGGTACCGGGCACCGCGCGCAGGCGCGATTCCAGTTCGCGCCCGTAGCGATTCAGTACGCCCAGATCGATCTCGCCGGGACCGGCCCAGGTCAGCGCCACCTGGATCGTAAAAGCGTAGCCGCGGTCGTCGTGGAACTCGCTGGCGAGCGCACCCGCCGGCAGCTTCGGCTGCACGTCGGCCAGGAAATCGCGCGCCTTCGACCACGCGGCCGTGGTGTCGGTGATTTCGTCGGCGAGTTCGATCCGCACCATCGACAGTCCCGCGCGGGAGGTCGACGAGATGTCCTTGATCTCGGGCAAACGGCGGAGCTCGTTTTCGATCGGATCGGACACCAGCGCCTCGACCCGCTCCGGGGTCGCGCCCGGGTACGCGGTCAGGACGATCCCGAGCCGGTTCAGAACGCGCGGGTCCTCGGTGCGCGGCAGGGTCGCGAGCGCCGCCAGGCCGGCGACGATCAGCAGCGCGATCGACAGCGCCAGAAAGCGTCCGTTGCGGAGGTAATCGCCCAGCATCGCCTAACCCCCATGTCGCGTGAGTTGCCGGAGATCGTCGGTTCGGACCCGCTGGCCCGGCACCAGGCGGTGCAATCCGGTGGCGACGATCCGCTCGCCGTCGGTCAGCGCGCCGTCGATGAAGGCCTCAGCGTCGGTCGCGTGCAGTACGCGCACGTCGCGCGCCTCCAGCACCTCGCCGCCCCGATCCTCGACCTGGCGCAGCACGTAGACGTTCCACAGGCCGCGCAGGCCGTCGGTCAGCGCCTCCAGCGGCACCCAGTAGCCGGCCTGGTCGACGGTTTCGACCAGTCGCAGATACGCCTGATCGCCGGCGACCGCGTCCACCGTTGCGCTCAGCGCCAGGCGCACCGGCACCGTCAGCGTGGCGCGGGTCACGTCGCGGCTGATTCCGATCACGGTGGCCAATTGCTCGTCCTCACCGACCCGCAGCGGCAGCTCTTCCCCGAGCCTGAGGCTACCCAGCAGGCGCACCGGCACCCCGACCCGGGCCTCGAGCTGGGCGCTTTCGAGCAGCCGGAACACCGGGGTGCCGCCGGCCACCACCGCGCCCTGGTCGACGAAGCGGCGCGCGATGGTGGCCGCGTAAGGCGCCTTGATCGTCGCCTTGTCGAGACGGGTCCGGTTGGAAGCCAGCGCCGCGTCGAGCTGGTCCAGGCCGGCCTCCAACGAGCGCCGCTCGGCTTCCAGCTCGTCCAGGCGCTGAGTGGCCGTGAAACCTTTTTCCTTGAGTTCCCGGGCGCGCTCGGTGTTGAGCCGGTTGAGCTTCAAGCGCGCTTCCAGGTCACCTCGCCGCGCGGACAGGTCATTGCGCTCGGAGGTCAGAAGGCGCGAGTCCTGAACAGCGAGCGCCTGGCCGCGGGCCACGACGTCGCCCTCATCGACCAGGAGCTGCTCGACCTGACCGGGCAGCTCGAAGCCGATATCGGTGCTCTGCGCGGCCACCACCAGGCCGGCGAATTCGCGCTCGATTTTGAATTCGCTCGCGCGCTCGAGCTTAAGCGCAGCCACCCGGT